>JABSPW010000185.1 GCA_013214285.1 Halioglobus sp.
ACCGTGTTTGAACCAGAGGAAGCAGAGTCCTTCGAATTGGGTGTGAAAGCAGAATTCCCAAATCAGGCACTGCGGGTCAATATTGCCCTGCACAAAACCGATACTGATGACCTGCAAACTATTTCATTTCAGGGAGCAGGCTTTGTTCTCGACAATGCAGGCACAGCAGAAACCTATGGCGGTGAAATGGATCTACTCTGGCTCCCAACGGACAGCACAACCATCACTGTTGGGTACGCTTACAACAATGCCAAGTACGCCGATTTCAAAAACGGTCCATGCTGGCAGGGCACACCGTGGCAAACCAGCGAGCCCGATCCCGATGCGAATGGGGATGGAAGCTGCGATCGCAGTGGCGGCTTGGTCTCAGGGAATCCCGAAAATGTCGTTGCCGTGACCGCCAATCAACAATTCAACCTTAGCAATAATTTGGACGGCTTTGTGCACGGCGAATACATCTGGACGGACGAGCGTATGACCGACGTCAACAATGACCCCGAAAAACTTGACGGCTCCTACGACATCGTCAATCTGCGCGCCGGTTTGGTCTATTCACCCTGGGCGACTACCCTGACCGTCTGGGGACGCAATGTTTTCAATGGAGACTCTACACCAACCATCGCTGATGCCGTGGCCCAGACAGGTCGCTTTATCGCTTATTACCGCGAACCCGCCACCTGGGGCGTCACCTTACGCAAGGATTTCTAAACACAGCGAATATTGCGTTTCTGTCGTTCTTGGTACTTGCTATAATTACTGCGTCTTCCGAACGCAGCTGTTATGGCAAAGTCCCTTTTTTCCTACCGTAAATTCTGGGCGGCGTGCTTCGGCCCCGCCCCTGAACTCCCCATGTCTCGGGCCGAGATGGAGGCCTTGGGGTGGGACAGCTGTGACATCGTTATCGTTACGGGTGATGCTTACGTGGACCATCCCAGCTTCGGAATGGCCGTTATAGGCCGCCTGCTGGAAGCGCAAGGCTTCAGGGTCGGGATCATCGCTCAGCCTGACTGGACGGACAAGGAGGACTTCATGGTGCTGGGTGCACCGAACCTGTTTTTCGGCGTCTCCGGCGGCAACATGGACTCTATGATCAACCGCTACACTGCTGATCGCAAGAGACGCAATGATGATGCCTATACACCAGGAAACACCGGCGATAAGCGACCAGACCGTGCGGTAATCGTCTACTGTCAAAGACTACGCGAAGCTTTTCCCCAAGTGCCTTTGGTCATAGGCAGCATTGAGGCCAGTTTGCGTCGTATCGCACACTACGATTATTGGACCGACAAGGTCAGGCGGTCGATTCTCCTCGACAGCCGAGCAGACCTTTTATTGTATGGCAATGCGGAAAGAGCTATTGTGCAATTGGCTCATCGCTTGGCCTCGGGAGAAGCCATCCATCGTGTTCACGACCTGCGCGGCACAGCATTTATCCGCAAGCGCATACCCGATACCTGGCACGTGCTCGATTCAACCTCTATAGATGTTGTTGGCCGGCTGGCGCCTCGTGAAAACCCCTACCTCAATAAGGAAGAGACCGGGTGCGTCAATCGAGATGAGGCGGAACCAGTCAGAATGATTGACATGTGCGATGCCACAACGGCAGAGACCGTTATTCGATTACCGGCCTACGAGCAAGTTAGGGATGATGCCGCATTGTATGCCCATGCCTCCCGTGTTCTGCACAAAGAAACGAACCCTTACAATGCCCGCCCGCTAGTACAATCACACGGCAACCGTGAATTGTGGGTCAATCCGCCGCCTATCCCACTGGAAACCGAGGAACTGGACGGGGTGTTTGAGCTGCCCTACTCGCGTCAGCCTCATAGTCAGTATGGCGATGCGCGCATACCGGCGTTCGATATGATTCGCCACTCAGTCAATATTATGCGCGGTTGTTTTGGCGGCTGCACGTTTTGCTCGATTACCGAACACGAAGGGCGCATTATTCAGAACCGCTCAGAGGATTCGATAATCCGTGAGATCGAGCAGATACGCGATACATCGCCTGCCTTCACGGGTGTGATATCGGACCTCGGTGGACCCACTGCCAACATGTGGCGACTGGCCTGCAACAGCAAGTCAGTAGAAGCAAAATGCCGCAAATTGAGCTGCGTTTATCCCGGAATCTGCAAAAATCTGAATACAGACCACACGCCCCTCACACGATTGTATCAGCGCACTCGCGCCATCACCGGAGTGAATAAGGTGCTCATCGCCTCCGGCCTGCGCTACGATCTCGCTGTCAGGTCGCCATCCTACGTCAAGGAATTGGTAACACACCACGTAGGGGGCTATCTGAAAATAGCCCCCGAACACACTGAGGAAGCACCACTGTCGAAGATGATGAAGCCCCGGATCGACAGCTATGACGAATTTCGAGATCTATTTGACCGGTACTCTCGGGAAGCAAAGAAAAAACAGTACCTTATTCCCTACTTTATCGCCGCACACCCGGGAACCGCCGATGACGATATGATGAACTTGGCTCTCTGGCTAAAACGCAATCACTATCGCGCAGATCAGGTACAGACCTTCTACCCTTCTCCGATGGCGACCGCCACAGCGATGTACCACAGCGGCAAAAACCCGCTCAAACGCATTGACCGACATAGCGAAGAGCTTCCCACGCCCAAGGGTCTTTCGCAACGGCGCCTCCACAAAGCTTTTTTACGCTACCATGATCCGGACAACTGGCCTATTTTGCGCCGCGCCCTGAGACAGTTGGGCAGAGCAGATCTGATCGGTAGTGGCAAACATCAGCTAGTGCCCGCGCGACAACCAACCCGACGTCACCCCCGCGTAGAGCCTAGCAGCCGGCCGTTCGCCACGCAGCACACACGAAGCGAGACAAAGGTATCGCTCAAAGGTCAAAAGACGCAACAAAAGGTGACCTAGCCATCCCACGCACAAAAATGATAGGAGATCGACTATGCGTTCCATTAAAAATGCAATGGCACTATGTGCCGGACTAATCCTCAACAGTGCTGTCGCCTTCGCAGACGCACCCCAGGTCGGCGCCCCCCTTCCCGTCCTTGAGATTGTCGACCGCGGAGAACTGACGATGAGGGGCGATGATTTCAACTTCGTTATCTGGAGCTCCAAAAGCAACCCCAACAACGTGCATGTCATACAATATTTTGGCGCAAACCTGAAAGATAGGGATGTATTTCAACCCTTCACGGACGCGTTGCAAGCGCAACTGGACCCGGGCGCGGTGCATGTCACCACCGTTCTCAATATGGACGCTGCCTTATGGGGCACCTCCGGATTCGTTAACTCGGAGCTGAAAAAAAACAAAAAGGCGCACCCAGAATCGACCATCGTACTGGACGAAGAGGGTATCGGCGTTAGCATCTGGGAATTAGGCAAGAACGGAACAGGGTTAATTCTGACCGATAAGGAGGGAATCGTTCGTTTTTTCAAACGCGCCTCTCTCGACAATGAAGAAATTGAATCTACCGTGAAACTCATCCGAACGCTTAACGACGGTTAAATCAATCATTATTTATGTAAAAGTAGGTGGTTGCCCAGCAGGATAGCATCCCGATGCATAGGAAGGTTCTGTATCCTGTACTAGCTCTAACCGTCGGTGCGCTGGTGGCGCTCCTAATCGCCATCAACAAGCCAAAGGTCGAGCAGGCAGCTTATGAACCCACCATGCCGACCGTGCGTGTGACCACCGCGCGCGCTACTACAGAGTACCTGAGTGTCACCTCGCAGGGCACGGTACAACCCCGCATGCAGACTGAACTGATTCCCGAGGTGTCGGGACGTGTGATTTGGATCTCACCCTCTTTGGTCAATGGCGGTGCATTCAGGGAAGATGACACCCTGTTGCGTATCGACGACGCGGATTACAGCACGCAGCTCGAACGCAGCGAATCGGCAGTAGAGCGCTCGGAAGTAGAGCACACCCTTTCCAAGGGCGAATTGGCGCGTCTAGTCAGTCTTAATCAGCGACAACTGGCCAGCCAGCAGCAATTGGATAGCGCCCGTCGCGCCGCCCGAGTCGACGAGGCAAACTTACGAGAGGCCCTTGCCGACCAAGAACAGGCGCGACGTGATCTGTCTCGCACGGAACTCAAGGCTCCCTTCGATGGTCTGGTCCGCAATGAGCAGGTAGACCTCGGCCAGTTTGTCACGCGCGGACAGAGCATTGGAACCATTTATGCCACTGACTACGTTGAGATTCGCTTACCGCTCTCGGCGGATCAGCTCAGCTACCTTGGTCTTCCCATTGCAACCCGAGGTTTAATTCCAGACGCGTTGCGCCCACCGGTATCGGTTTCAGCAGACTTTGGCGATATCCGCCTATTCTGGGAAGGACAGTTAGTACGGCTAGAGGCGGAATTCGATGAGCAATCTCGGATGATCTATGGTGTCGCGCGTCTGCGATTGGACGATACTAAAGACAGCCCCTTGCTACCAGTGGGATTATTCGTACAAGCTGACATTCGCGGTCGTAACGTGCAGGATGTCATCCGCCTACCCCGCTCGGCGATGCGCGACAACAACCAGGTCCTCGTTGTGGATTCGCACAATCGCCTACGCTTTCGACACGTTTCACTGTTGCGGCTGGAACGTGACGATATTCTCGTCAGCAGCGGACTACAGGACGGCGAACTGATCTGCATTTCGCCTCTCCAGACGGTGGTCGATGGCATGCGAATTCGTCCCGTCATGCACTAGACACATGCCAACATGCACAAACTGATTATCTGGTTCGTCAACAACCCTGTCGCCGCAAACCTATTAATGTTTATCCTTGTCGGCGGCGGCCTAATCGCTCTACCGCAAATTCATCAAGAAGAATTTCCAACGCTGAACGTGGATGCCGTACAGATTACTGTAGCTTACCTCGGCGCGGCCCCGACCGAGGTTGAGTCTGCGGTCTGTGTGCGTGTAGAGGAAGCGATCGAAGGATCAGAGGGTATCGACAAGGTTATTTCGGAAGCCTCCGAAGGGCATTGCTCCGTGAATGTCGAATTGGTCAGTGGCGTGGATAAAACCAAAATCGCAAACGACATCAAGAGCAAAGTCGACGCGATAGACTCCTTCCCTGTGGAAACAGAGCGACCGGTAACCGCAGAGGTCAGCTTACTTGCCACGGTATT
>JABSPW010000186.1 GCA_013214285.1 Halioglobus sp.
CACTTGCATGGCGAGTTTGTGCTGGGACCGCACAGGGTAGCGGTTGTGATGGTTCCCCGCACCCAGCTGGTCAATCTCAATAGCGCATCTGCCGACGACCTCGCTCGCCTTTTTACCGCGGTCGGCGTGATGCCAACGGCGGAGGCCGCAGCTCTGGCGCAGCGAGTTGTGACGTGGCGGGAGTCCCGTGCCAATGCGGCACCGTCTCGCGGGACCGGCAGGTTGCAATCGCCCGAGGACCTGTTCCAGGTTGAAGGCATGACGCGTGCCGTGTGGGATGTGTTGCGCGACTACGTGGATGCGCAAGGCGCAGGCGGCAGTGCAAGCGCGGCCCCCGGGCCCGTCCTTGGCAGCACGCAGACGTCTGGTGTGGGGGGTGGACTGACTGCGGTTGACCGCGAGGCGGGCGATGTCAGCGCCTTTCGTATGGACGCATTTGTCAGCGCTGGGGGGCGTACCTGGTTGCGCCGTGCCTGGGCCAATATCGGCCCGGTGCATAACAGCGCCGTGCCCTGGCGTTTGTCGCGCGTAGAGGCGCCGCGGGTTGTTGAAATCGAGCAGGCGGGTTAGCGGAGAGAGGATGGCGGAAAAAGCGCAACATTGGGAGCTTTTTGGCTATGACATCCGTCAGCTGGCGGGGTATTGGCGCGGTGCTTGGCGTCAGTTTCTGTGGGGCGTGCACTCTCCGCTGATCGCGCGGCTTGATGAGCCGGTGCGTGTCTACGGTGACGGTGCGCCCCAATATTACTTCGCGGGCGAGCCGGTCACGCACGCCGGTGGCAGTGCCGCGATGTGTGAGGCGATTGTCCTCCCTGATGAACGGGTATTGCAGAAAGTTCTGGTGTTGCCAGTCGCCGCGGCGGCGGATCTGGATGCCGTGATGGCATTGGAGATTGCCGCGCATAACCCGTTTCCGCCGCCTGATGCGGTGTCGGGCTGGGCAGTCATTGGTAGAACTGACGATAGTGTGAAGGTGGGTCTGGCCGTCGCGTCTGCCAGTGCGGTGAGGCGCTATCTGGCGCGTCACTACGCACACCACGATAGCAATACCTGCGAAATCTGGTCGCGTATCGGCAGTACTGTGGTGGTGCTGCAGGGCTTCGGCGAGTCGCAACGCCAGGGGCGTTACCGGCAGCGTCTGAGCAAAGTGGCCTTGCTGTTGACAGGTTGCGCCCTGTTGCTGATGGCGATTGCGGGTACGTATGCCGGCACCCGCTACCTCGAGTTGCAGCAGTACCGGGAAATGTCTGCACTGGTGCAAGAGCAGGCGGGCGCAGCCGTGCGCGCGCGCGAGGCGCTGTTGATGGCCAGTGACACGGCGACCGCCCTGAACGACTACGTGTCCCGTTATCCCAATCCACAGGTGGAATTGGCGCGTTTGACCGCATTGCTGGGTGATGATGTGTCCATCATCCGGTTTACGATGCAGGGACGCGAGTTGCAGCTGCGGGGTCGTGCGCGTGACGCGGCCGCGGTGGTGCAAGCGCTGACGCGGGAACCCGCCTACCCAAAAGTCAGCTCGCCGCAGGCGATCACGAAGATGGGCAACAGCGGCTTCGAGGAGTTTTACCTCGACATTACGCTGCCCGCGGGCGATGCCTCGTGAACGCATTAGTGGCCAAGGGCAGGATTGCTGGCGTGGTGGTCGTGACCCTGGTCGTTCCTGTTGTCCTGGTGCTAGTGGTGGTGGCCCGGTTGTTTGCAATCGGTGCCGAGTATCAGGGAGACATTGAGCATCTTGATCCAAGGGTGGCGCGTTTGCGCGGAACCCTTGCCGTGGAAACACAGCTCATCGATGCTGCAGCCCGCGCGAAAACCAGCATCGGGCGCTTGGTCTATCCTGCAGGCGACACCGCGGATGCAATCGCGGCGACGCTGCAGACAGACGTGCGGGGTATCATGTCAGACGCGGGTCTGGTCGTGACCGACAGTCAGATTGAGGCGGTGCAGCGCGAGGATGCATTTGAAGTGATTGGCCTGACGGTGTCGGTCGCTGGTGATATCAACACCTTGGAGGCCGCGCTGGAGGCCATTGCGGCCTATGCACCCCGTCTGCTGGTGACAAATATTGATGTGTCTCTGGGACGCGTGAGTCGTCGCGGTAACGCCCCGTCAGACGGCCCTCAGCCCCTCGCGGTGAAAATGAGCCTGTTGTCTTTGGTGGCAGCAGAATGAGCCGGGCCAAACGGCTGGTCGCGCGCTACCGGGGTCAGGGTGCTGCGGGGTCCTTGGAGCGCAGGATCGAGCTGGTGGTCATGGTGTTGGCGTTGCTGCTGCTGGTACAGCTGGCTTATGGGGCGATGCGCCTGGCCATGTTAGCGCAGCCTGAGCCGGTCGCGCTAGACGGGGCTGCCATGCAAGGCATGCGGTTACTGGCCGTCAAACGGGTGACTGATGAGCAGCGCAATGCCATCAGCGAGCGGCCGCTGTTTTCGGTCAGTCGACGGCCGCCGGTGTCGCGGGCGCAAGCCCGGCCGGCGCCCGCAGGGCAATTGCGCGGTGTGCAATTGCTGGGGGTTTTTGGCTCTGGCAGTGCTGCTGGCGTGATTGTCCAGGTTGATAAAGACCGGCAGCGGGTTCTGCTCGGGGACGCGTTGCAGGGCTGGACCCTGGATGCGGTGCACCCGGACCGGGTTGAGTTCGTCCGGCGTGGGCAGCAGACGACGCTGCCGTTGCAGCAACGACAACGCAAAGCCCAGCGCCGGCCCGCGTCGCCAGGAAAGGCGGCGACAGGTGCACGTGACGCGCATAAACAGGACGCAGCGCCGGCGCAATTGGGTTTTGGGGGTCGCTAGCCGTGAACACGCGAATAAGAGAACGACAAGGACAAAGGTGCTACCCATGTTGAGAAGACTGCTAGTGATCCTGTGGATGGGGCCGCTGTTGAGTTGCGCTGCGCCACTGGACAAAGAAGATAGCGCTGGGGTAGCCGCCGCGGAGGGTATGCCGCTTGTGCCTGAAACCTCGCAGCCGGCCGTCGACGCCTCGGCGCCCTTGTCGACCTCCGCTGCCGATCTGGCGGAGCGCAAGGAGCAGACCCGGCGCCAGCCCATCATTTATCGCGGTGACGACCAGGCTGTGCGCATGCCGGCGCGCGATGCGCCGGTCCGGCTGCTGGGCGATGACGTCAGCCTGAACTTCGAACAGGCGCCCCTGAGCGAGGTGTTGCATGCCATTCTGGGCGATATACTGCAATTGGATTATATTATCGATCAGCCGGTAAAAGGCGAGGTGACCTTGCGCACCCGCACCCCGATCCCCCGTGACCAGTTGATGAGGGTGTTGGAGTCCCTGCTCAAGGCGAACAACGCGTTGATGGTCAGGAATCCCAACGGCCGTTACCTCATCACGGCGGCCAATGCCGATGGGCGTTACACGCCGCGGGTGTCCAACCCCGATAGCGGTGCGGTGGGTTATAGCACCGTGGTTGTGCCGCTGCAGTACATCAGCGCCGCCGGCATGGCCCGCGTGCTGGAGCCGGTGGCGGAGGATAATTCGATTCTGATGGTGGACAGCACCCGCAACCTGCTAATGCTGGCGGGCACCCGCGAGCAGTTGGATGGCTGGCTGGATCTAGTCGCCACCTTCGATGTCGATCTGCTGAAAGGGATGTCGGTGGGCTTGTTTCCGCTGGAGAACAGTGACGTCGATGAGGTGGCGGCGGGTCTCGATGCCTTGCTGGAGTCCGGTGGTGACGGGGAACAGGCGGGTCCGCTGACAAATCTGGTGCGCGTGGTGCCGGTGGAGCGCCTTAACAGCATTATGATTGTCACGCCGCGCAGTCAGTACCTTGATATTCTTGGCACCTGGATAGAGCGCATGGACAGTGCGCCGGATGCCCGCTGGGAAAAGCGGCTGCACGTCTACCCGGTGCAGAACACGTCTGCCACCCGTCTGGCGGCGTTGCTCAATGGGATTTACGCGGACACCACCACCACCCAAACGGGCGGCTTGACTCGGCGTGAATCCGGTGGTCCGGGGGCAGGCATCGCACCGGGTATGGCGCTGGAGTCCATTAGTGATGGCGGGCGAGTCGGTAGTGCCTCCCCGATGGGCGCCTTGCCGAATGCCACCGGTGAGGACATCGATGTTGCCGCAGTCAGTATGACCTCTGATAGCGGCGACATCCAATCGCCGCTGCACGGTGTTCGGGTTGTGGCAGACGACGAGAACAACGCGCTGATGATCTACGCCACCGGGGTGCAGTACGACATCATCAAGGATGCGTTGGAGCAATTGGACGTGGTGGCCACCCAGGTCATTATCGAAGCGAGTATCCTGGAGGTTACGCTCACAGACGAGTTGCGCTATGGCCTTGAGTGGACCTTCAGCAACAGTCTTTGGGATGGTAAAGAGGGGCAGGGTTTTCTGACCCAGATCGGACTGAATCCGGGGCGAGTGGTTCCCGGTTTCTCTTATGTGGTGACAAACGGTGCCGGCAATATCAAAGCGGTACTCAACGCGTTGTCAGAAGAGTCTCTGGTCAACGTGATCTCGACCCCGTCGGTCATGGTGCTGGACAACCATACCGCCTATATTCATGTGGGCGACCAGGTGCCGATCATCGATCAGCAAAGTACCAGCGATGCCAGCGATACCTCCCGCATTACCCAGTCGGTCATTTACAAGGACACGGGGGTGCAACTCGCGGTAACGCCTTCGGTCAATGCCGGCGGCCTGGTGACTATGGATGTGGAACAGTCGGTGACTGACGTCGGCCCCATCGATGCCGCGACGGAGCAGCGCACCTTCCTGGAGCGCAGTATCATGAGCAAGGTGGCGGTGCGCTCCAACGAGTCGGTAGTGCTGGGTGGGCTGATTCGACAAAACGCCACCAAGGGACAGAGCGGTATCCCTTTCCTGCACACCGTGCCCGTGGTGGGGCCACTGTTTGGCGCAACGGCCAAAGACGATCGCCGCACGGAGCTGCTGGTCATCATTACACCGCGCGCCCTGTACAGTGAGGATGAGCTGCGTCAGGTTAGCAAGGAGATGCGCGCGCGGATTCGGCATATGGAACTGATCGATGTGCCCGAGAGCTAATCCGTATCCGGTCAGGAAGCCGGGGTCTGCACAGACCCTAACGCAGCG
>JABSPW010000016.1 GCA_013214285.1 Halioglobus sp.
TCCGTCACCGGCCACATCGGACGCCTGAGACGCCACTTCCTTGACCATTTGGGCGCCCATGTTTTCGAGTTTATCGTGCAACTGAATTTCCTTCGCGACCGAGACGCCGTCCTTGGTGACAGTCGGTGCTCCGAAAGACTTATCCAGAATCACGTTACGGCCCTTGGGCCCCAGAGTTGCCTTAACGGCGTCTGCCAGTACATTCACACCAGTCAGCATGCGCTGACGAGCGTTATCACTGAAAATTACATCTTTTGCCATGATGGGATTTCCTTACCTGTTAATCTGTTTTTTTACCGTGAGAACTGTTGGTGCCGTGGACTTATTCCACCACCGCAAAAATTTCGCTCTCACCCATAATGATCAGCTCTTCACCATCGACTTCGATGGTGTTACTGCCTGCGTACTGGCCGAATACAACCCTGTCACCAATGTTTATCGCCAAGGCACGCAAGTCACCGTTATCAAGTACCTTGCCGTCACCCACCGCGACCACTTCGCCCTGGTTGGGCTTCTCTTTAGCAGACCCTGGCAGCACAATACCCCCTGCCGAGGTTTCCTCTTCTTCCTGACGACGAACGACCACCCGGTCGTACAGCGGACGGATTTTCATGTGTATCACTCTCCAAAATAGCGTTATGTTGTCGTTTGAACCCCGTAGGGGTTCCCGGTTAATGAGGGCGCTGACCGGGATTTCAAGCTCCGGTTAGCACTCCATTTAAGAGAGTGCTAATTTTAGTCAGGAAACGGCGCGAGTCAAGACACTTTCTAGGGGCGCAAAGGCGCACCCGCTGGAAAAATTATTCCTTATTTTTCAATATATTATGGAACATCATCATCATCTAGCCGGCGAAAGTCCCCCTCGATCGTCTCGTGCTCCGCTGCCTGCCGCTCCCGCAACACGGGCCTCGACTGAGGCCCCTGAACGGCGCGCAGCAGGCGTCGCCGCAGCGGGCCGATCATGACAATGAGGGCGGCAACGTCCGAGATCATCCCTGGAAAAATCAGCAATAGGCCGGCCAACCCCATGGACATATCATCAATAAGCAGCTGTGGCCCCAAAATGCGGCCATCCTGGGCTTGCCGCAGATGCTCGAACATACCCCGTCCTTGCCGTTGCAGTATGAGCAGACCCAAAAACACGGTGACCACCACGTAGGCCATGGCCGTGAGCGCGCTAGTGTGAATACCCAACTCAATGAGGGTGAAAAGTTCCAGCCAGGGCAGGAGCAACAGGGCAAAACGCATGGCAGCAGTCTCCGCTATACAATGCTCATAGACAGGGGCGGGTTTCACCGTCTCTCCTGGAAATTACTGGAGTGCAAGAGAGGCGGCAGACCGCAGGTACCGGATTATGGCGAACTTCGAACCGGATATAAATCACCGCATCTGGCAGATAGTGGCCACCATACCCCAGGGCAAAGTAGCCACCTACGGAAGCGTTGCAGAAAAAGCTGGCATGGGTCGGGCCGCTCGCCGCATCGGACACGCGCTGCGAGACCTCCCTCTGGACACACGCATTCCCTGGCACCGTGTGGTCAATGCACAGGGCAGGATCGCTCTACCAGCGGGCTCCTCAAGGCATCAGGCGCAACGGCAGCGACTCGAAAAAGAGGGTATTTCGTTTGGCCGACACGAGAGAATAGACCTGAAACAATTCGGCTGGTAGCGCAGTCACTGCTGGCGCGCCTTGCGATGGATCTTTGAGGCGTCGTTTGGCAGATGACCCATATACATGAAAGTCTTTTTGGTAATGATATCGTCGTGCCCGCGAATCTCCTCATACTGCTTACGATATTTCGCCAAGCTGGCATCACGTTCTTCCCTACTGACATTTGTGGTGGTCCCACCGTGCAGCTGATGGAAACAGCCCTCACCAATTAATTGGGTCGCCGTGACGCCCGGCGCATCCACCGCGCGGTTGAATATATCGAGATTGATGAACCCTCCTCCAGGAAAATCAAAGCGTTCATCGGCACCGCCCTGTTGCTCAAAAAGCGCTCGCCGCATGAACAGACAGTTCGACTCAAACATGCGATTGAGCCAATTGATATTCTCCGGGCCAGAACGCAGAGGCGATCCGATCTCAAACAATCGGTAACCGTCTTCAGGCCAGTTGATGCCTGCAAGCAACTGGTCTTCTGCAGCCTGGTCATACCCCTCGGCAATGGTTTCATTTTGCGAACCCGGCCCGAGCCAGAAATACCGCGTTGCCACAACCGGGTCATCGAAGGCGGCATAGCAGGCAAGTGCCATGCGGAACACGCCAGGCGTCAGAATATGGGCGCCATCAATCATCAGACAAATGATATCCCCTCGGGCCCGCTCCAGCGCGATATTGATCGCGCGGACGGGCGAGGGCGGCGCATCCTGCAGCTGAATTAGCCTGACCGGCGTATCGATCTGCGCCCAGGTCGCAGGGTCGAGTGGCCTGGGCGAACCGTTATCCACCAAGATGACCTCGTATTCGAGGTCACGCCCCCCTTGCTGATACGGGCGTGACAACCCCTGCAAGGTACGAGGCACCTCGCGTGACATATCATAGGATATAAGAAGAACTGATAGTTTCATTTTATATTCCGGATTAGCCCTGTTACAAAATCGGGTTGCCTGCCAACCGCGCGCGTCGCTTCTCAACCGCAGATATATTTGATTGCCTCGTAGGCATATGCCCCATGTAGATAAACGACGCCTTCGACATCACATCCCTGTGGCCGCGAATCAGTTCATACTGCCGGCGATACCGCTCCAATTGCTGTTCACGCTCCTCACCAGCCTTGTTCGTCGTAATACCACCGTGCAGCTGGTGAAAGCTACCCTCCCCTATGATTTGCACCGGTGTGACACCCGCTGCCTCCACTGCGCGCTTAAATATATCCAGATTGAGAAACCCTCCGCCGGGAAAATCGAAACGCTCTTCAGCTCCGCCTTGTTCCATGAACAGGGCGCGGGGCATGAACAGACAATTTGCTTCAGCCATACGATTGAACCACGTCATCCGGTTCGCACCGGAGCGAAGGGGTGTACCGATTTCGAACAGGCGATAGCCTTCACCAGGCCACTCGATCCGTTCAAGCAATGCGTCCTCCATGGCCTTATCATAGCCACTGAGCACAGTGGCGGTTTGCTCGCCTATGCCAAGATAAAAATACCTGATGGCGACTACGGCCCGATCAAACGCTTGCTGCGCCGAAAGCGCCATTTTGAATACGCCAGGCGTCAACAGATGCGCTCCATCAATCATGAGGCATACGATCTCGCCCCGCGCCGCCTGCAGGCCTCGATTAATCGCACACGCGGGTGATGGCGGCGCATTCTCCATCTGTATGTGCCGCACAGGTACGTCCAGGTCGGCCCAAACCGATGCATCCAATGGTTCAGGCGAGCCGTTATCCACCAACATAACCTCGTACTCGAGATCACGGGCACCGAGCTGGTACTTCCGCGACAGGGATCGCAGGGTTCGAGGGATCTCCCGCGCCATGTCATAGGCAATCAGAATCACAGATAACCGCATCAAACCCCCTTTCCAGCAGCGCTGCCGGCCACAGCGTGATGCCTGTCAAAATATCTTACAAAAAGTGATGAAAATGCTTGAGTGCAGCGGAGATAACACATATAAAAAATCGCTATAACGTTGCAAAGTCACGGCATTCCACTGTGATAGGGGACATTTTGACCAATCTATCTGCTTTCCCTGTACCACGCCAGCGAGTTAGAGTTATGTTGCTGAATTATAAACAGAAAAGCGAACGGCATCCTATAACGCAGTAAATGCTTCTTGGTTGAGGGGCGATGGGCATTTTCACATTCATACATACTCGATGTTATCTGTTGCTTTTAGCATCTTTGTGCACGCTGACGTTCAAAGCGACAGCTATGGACATGCCAGCCGGTAATTTAGACCTGCATCGTGAGCCCATCTCCGAACAATTGACGCAGCAATCTGTCAGTCAAACGTTCCAAGATTCGCGCGGCACACTGTGGTTTGTCTCCCAGGAAGGCCTGAACAAATACAACGGCCATGATTTAGAGAACTTTAAATACTCACCGTCCGAGCCGGGCTCTCTCCCGGCCAATCTTGTTACCCAGATTGTCGAGGATACCCTAGGCGTCATCTGGATTTCCACATTTGGGGGGGGCCTTGCGCGGTATAGCCCGATATCAAACAGCTTCATTGCTATTGATGCCAACCCCAATAACATCAATACCCCCTACTCGAATGACATTTACTCTCTGTTCGTCGATAAAGATGGCGCCCTGTGGATAGGGTATAAGAATGGTTTCAGTCGCTTTGACGTCACAAGTACCACATTCCATCACTATATTTCTGGTTCGGACAACGTCCCGTATGTCGGGGAGGTGACCGCGTTTACACAAACACCCGATGGAGTCATATGGATTGCCACGGAAAGCGCCGGGCTCGTTGAATTCAACAGCGCAACAGGCCAAATCAAGCCCTATAGCCATGTGCCTGGACGCCGCAACAGTATAGCCTCAGGGACACTATCGCGCGTGATCACGGATAAATCTGGCAAGGTCTGGATCGCCTCTGAAAACTCCGGAGTGAGCCGCTACAATCCCCAGACGGGACTTTTTTCAAACTTCACTCATGTCGAGACTGATACGGCCTCTCTGTCATCTAATCAAACATCGGACATCTACGAGGATTCTCAGGGAGACATCTGGATCGCAACAAACGAGGGCCTGAACCTATTTGATCCTCGCACCGAGAGTTTCACAAGATTCGGCACTCACAATACCAATATGCCTAGTGACGCTGTAATTAGCGTTTACCAAACAAAAGAAGATAAATATTGGATAGGGACCCGCTCTAGCTTGGCGTCTGGCATGCGAACGCACTTTCAAAAATTTGATCATGCACAGAATAACTTGTCGAATAATGCTGTGAACGCATTCGCAGAGACACGAGATGGGTCACTGTGGGTGGGTACCGATGACGGATTAAACCGGCTCCTACCTGGAAAGACTGAGTTCGACTGGATTAACGAGTCGACTTATCTCGCCATATCCAGCGCGACCGTGATGAGTCTTTTTACCGACGGTGACGCGCTCTGGGTCGGCACCTACAACAATGGCCTAAACCGCATAGACCTGCGAAACAACACCGTAAAAATGTTTCACCACAATGCACTCGATAGCAGTACCGTAGGCGCTAATGGCATCACGTCAATTTTGAGACTACGCTCCGGTGAACTGCTGATCGGCACGTATGGTGGTGGCCTGAGCCTATACGACGAGAGCACTGACAGCTTTCTCAACCTCACAAGCGAACTGGATGACCCCACATCCCTGAGCAGTGATTTAGTCCTGGCGCTATACGAGGACTCAAATGGCATGGTTTGGGTGGGTACCGAGTACGGATTGAACAGGTTCCATCCCGCCACTAGAACATTCGATCGTTATCTGCACGACCGCACTAACGCGACTAGCGTGTCCAGTAAAATTGTCTGGAGTTTCTACGAGGACTCTCTGGGAGACCTTTGGATTGGCACGCTTGGCGGCGGCCTGAACAAGTGGGCCAGCGAGGATCGACTTGAGTCTAAAGGAAACTTTGTCCATATCTCAGAGACTGTTTCATTACCCAGCTCAAATATTTACGGGATACAAGGCGACAATAATGGACGCCTGTGGCTCTCCCATAGCAAGGGCATCACTGGATTAGATCCGATAACCTTAGCCTCTTATCAATATGGCGTCCGAGACGGTCTACAAGGTTCCGAATTTAATCTAGGCGCATCGTATAAATCACGTGACGGTGTCATCTATTTTGGCGGAATAAGGGGTTTTAACGCAATTAATCCTGACTTGATGTCCAGCGAACGGATTCCCCCTCAAGTGTCGATCTCTGAAATTAGAGTCATGGACCAGCGAAAGGAGTTCGATTTTCCATATAATAAGTTAAAGGAAATCCCTCTAACATACCAAGATCGAATGTTATCTGTAGAGTTTTTCGCAGCCGATTACTCAAATCCTGCACTTCTGACGTACGCATATAAACTGGAGGGTATCAACCCCGACTGGATCATCTCACCTGATGCCAGAGTGGCGTCATTCACCACGCTGCCACCAGGAAAATACAATCTAAAGCTGGCTGCGGCCACACCAGATGGGACCTGGAATTGGAATGGACTTGAAATACCCATCGTCGTTGCACCACCCCCCTGGTTGAGCCCAGCCGCTTACGCGGTCTACATTATTTTTTCCGCTATTTTTATTGCTTTTTACTTTTATCGGCAAGCGCAGGTCGCCCGTATTTCCCAGGAACGACAGCGATTGCTAGAACAGCGGGTTGAGGAACGCACGCGTGATCTACAAAACGCGAGAAAACAAGCCGAAAATGCTACGAAAGCCAAATCTGAATTTCTCGCTACCATGAGTCATGAGATTCGAACGCCGATGCACGGCATAATCGGCATGACAGAACTGCTGCTGCATACGAAATTGACTGGAGAACAGCAGCAATTTGCCGACGCCGCGCACAAGAGCGGAGAATCATTACTTAAGCTCATCAACGAGATTTTGGACTACTCGAAAGCCGAAGCGTCTAAAGTAGAACTGGAGCAAATAAGGTTCAACCTTACCGAATTAATTGATGAGATCTGTTATCTTCAGGGTGAGCCAGCAAGCAGAAAAGGCCTCACGCTCAACAATATTTGTCACCCTAAAACACCGAAGGCTCTAGTCGGCGATCCCACCAAGATCCGTCAGGTCGTTATGAACCTGGTAAGTAATGCGATTAAGTTTACCGATGGAGGAGATATTAATATCAGAGTTGAGACCAAATTCAGTACATCCAGCCCGGAAAAGGCATTGGTACATATCTGCGTCGAAGATAGCGGTATCGGAATGGACGCTGAGACACAGCACCGGGTATTTGAACCCTTCACACAAGCTGATAGCAGTACGACGCGCGAGTACGGAGGCACAGGTCTCGGCCTCAGCATCTCTCGCCACTATATCGACGTAATGGGTGGCGATATCGCGATCCAATCAGTGGTCGGAGCGGGTACAAAAATTACGGTATCTCTGCCGCTTGCAATTGATCAGGAGGCAGAGACTGAGGATGAAGTAGAAGCACAGAATTTGGGGCATTACTCGGCAAAAATAGCCACCAGTAACCTTGCCACCTATCAAATGGTCGCCAGCCACCTTTCCAGGATCGGCATCCCTTCTTCAGCTTTGAAAGAACCTGATTGCAATCAGAAGACCGACTGGAAGCGGAGTATTGTCGTCATTGATTACGACAGGAACTCCCTGTCTGATAAGACTATAGCGACACTTAGCGCCACAAAAGCGCCACTGAAAATTGTATTGACACCCCTTACTGGGGAGCAGCCATCGTACAAATTTTTAGACTGGAAAAATTTGTCAAAGCCGGTCACATCTCATTCCATTACCGAGTTATTTTCCAAAGCGCTGGCGGTTCAAAATGGAATCGACGCCCCAAACCTCGCTGACAACAAACATACTACGGGCATAAGACACCAGATTCTCATCGCCGAGGATGTGAAGACCAACCAACAAATAGTCGCGGAAATGATCAGACTGCTCGGGCACGATGCACACCTTGCTGAGAACGGACAAGCCGCGATCGATCAGTTTAAGAAAGGCGACTACTCGCTTATCTTCATGGACTGCCGAATGCCCGTGATGGATGGCTACGATGCCACAGAGAAAATACGCGAGATTGAAGAGGCCACCGGTCGAGAACATACACCCGTCATCGCACTCACAGCGGGCTCCGATAAGCACGACCGCGACCGGTGTTACGCAGCCGGAATGAACGGGTATATCGCCAAACCCTTCTCGATATCCGATATACGAGAGTCAATTGAGAAGTACGTCAAAACTGCAGACCATGTCAACACCAATTTGACAGGCGAAAGACCTGGTCTCACAGAATTGACAAGTAGCGAATATTCCATCGCATCCAGCGTGCTCGATTTGTCTGCTATCGAGAGCATTAGAGACGTCGAGCGACAAACTGGCAGAAAGCTACTACCTTCCATCCTGGAGGGATACACACACCAAATGGACGAAAAGATTCAGGAAATTCAACAATATGCGGTTGCATCAGATTTTGACGCACTGTATCGAACAGCACATGCGATTAAGTCAATGAGTGCCAGTATCGGTGCAGAGAAGGTGAAAACATTAGGTGCTTTCATAGAAAAACAAGCTAAAGAAAACAACCTTCGTGACCTGAAAGACTCCATACCCGCTCTAGTAAACGCCTATATAGAATCTGTTGACGAGCTCGATATCGTCATTACGAGTTAAAGTTTCCACTCTTTTCCGGTGGCCTCGGCAGACAACAGAACCCGCAGCTGGGCATCCCTCCCCAACGCATTGTGCCGATGTGGCCTGTTAAGGGTAAGACATCCAACGAGGCCATTGCGTGAATAAAGAATGGGTTAAGTCACTGAGCATAAACAAGGGTAAATACGTAACTAGTGTGGCACAGGCAAAGGGCGTCCACCAGCAACAGTAGACAGCCATGGCACTGCGCAGCATACTTGCCCCCCAAGGAGACGTATTCAATGGTGAACCGGTGTGCCTGGTGCGGAAACGACCCACTTTATGTCGCCTACCATGATGACGAATGGGGCGTGCCTGTTCGCGACGATGCAACCCTGTTCGAGTTCCTGCTGCTCGAGGGGGCGCAGGCGGGTCTTTCGTGGCTGACAGTACTGCGCAAGCGCGAAGGATATCGCAAGGCATTCAGCAACTTCGACGCACAAAAAATCGCGCGATACAGCGACGCAAAACTGGAAAAACTACTGCAGAATCCGCTCATCATCCGCAATCGACTCAAAGTCTACGGTGCTCGCCAGAATGCCCGCGCCTTTCTTGCCGTGCAGGAAGCGTTTGGGAGTTTTTCAGCATACATCTGGAATTTTGTCGATGGCCAACCCATTCAGAACCGATGGCAAACAATAGGCGAGGTACCCACCACCAGCACCATCTCCGACCGCCTCAGCAAGGACATGAAACGCCGCGGATTCTCCTTCGTTGGCTCCACTATTCTTTATGCACACATGCAAGCCACTGGCATGGTTAACGATCATACTATGGACTGCTTCCGCCACAAGGACTGCGCCAACATAACCTGAGCCACCCCTCGCCTGCATTCGATGATAGAATGGTGGGTTATCCCCCAGGATGCAGACTTGTCCAAGCCCTCTTCAACGAAGCTCTCGTCGACCAGCCAGTACGTATGGAAACTGGCCTGGCCAACGATCATATCGCATCTACTATTCACCACGGTCGGGTTCGCTCATATCAAGATCGTTGCTGAGCTGGGTACGACCTCGGTGGCCGCTGTCACCAGCGGCCACCGGGTGTTCTTCTTTATACAAGCCATTCTAATGGGCCTATCAGTGGCTGCGACGGCACTGATCGCTCGCGCCTGGGGGGCACAGCAAGTGAGGCAGGCCGAGCTTGTTTCCTGGGCGTCGATCGTACTTTCCGTCGCTTTGGCGGCCGTGCTCAGCATCCCGGTGTTGCTCATCCCGGAGACGATCGCAGGCCTTTTCGGGCTCGATGAGGAATCCACCCAACTCGCCGCCCGCTTCATTTTCTGGCTGGGCTTTTTCTATGTATTTGCAGCGATCAACATGATGCTCGGCACCGCCTTACGAGCGACCGGAGATGTCATCACACCACTGTGGTTCCTCATGTTCAGCTCCACATTGAACGTGGCCGGCGCCTATATGCTCGCTTTCGGTGTTGGCGGGCTTCCCCAACTCGGTGTGCCAGGCGTGGCATTGGGTGGCAGTGCAGGGGCAGCGCTGATAACGGTCTTCTTCATCATCTTCTGGTGGCGAGGCAAATTCAATTTGAAGCCTGCCAAGTGGGCACCTGTGAACGTATCGATCGCGCGACAACTTGTTTCCATCGGAGGACCGGCCGTCATCGAACAGGGCATCGTACAGCTTGCATTCCTCGCCTTCTTTGCCATCGTCGCACACTATGGAACTTCCGCTTATGCCGCCTATGGCATTGGCATCTCCCTGGTAGCCTTCTCGATAGTCATTGGATTCGGTTTCGGTCTCGCCACAGCCACCATCGTAGGCCAGCAACTGGGAGCCGGTCATAAAGACCTCGCTATCCTGGCCGCGACACGATCCTTACGTATGGCGCTGGCCGCCATGACCACCCTTTCCGTTCTGCTTGTATGGTTTGCTGGGGAACTTGCCGCTTTCATGATCGACGATCCAGAGGTCATTCATCTGACGGTGGTGTTTATCTACATGATTGCCCTTGCGCAGCCTTTGATGGCCTTTGAATTCACCCTTGGCGGTGCACTGCGGGGTGCCGGCGACACCCGTTTTCCGCTTATTGCAACCTTCTGCGGAATTATTCTTGGGCGGCTGTTAACAGCCTTGATCCTGATGTCGTTAGAGCTATCCGTCTACTGGATTTTTTCTGTGATGCTTCTCGACTATGCCATCAAGTCAGGTCTACTGGTGTATCGGTTTCGCTCGCGGAAATGGCTGGATATAAAAATCGGCGCAGCCATCAACCTAACGGCGACTGTGGACAGCGACAAAAAAAATACTTAAAGTTGCAATGATAGACTCAGACGTAGACCGGCTGCCCCGCCATCCCTGTGCCTCTGCCATGACGAGCGAGAAAATTTCCAGCAGGCGCCGTGCATCTTCGCCTTTCAACCGCACCGCGCAGCATGACGCCAAGCGCGCTGCCATTCTGTCACAGGCGGCAAAGCTATTTAATTACAAGGGCTCGCGGTCCACCACTTTGCGCGATATTGCTGACGAACTGGGGTTGACCAAAACCAGTCTTTACTACTACGTCAAGACCAAGGAAGACCTGATCTACCAGTGTTATCGGGTGGCCTTGCAGCATTATCATACCGTGTTAGACCAGATCGAGCGCGATCATGATAGCCCCGTAGCGCGCACCCGAGCATTTTTTCTGCAACATTTCCTCAGCTGGCAAGCCGCCCAGGAGGGCCGCGCGCCGCATATCGCCGCGTTGCTTGAAATCGCCACCCTGAGAGGTACGCAACGACAAGAGATCGAGCAAGAGTACATTGCCATGTTTACCCGCTTGCGACACTACCTGCGCGATGGCGTGACCCGGGGCGACATCCGGGTACGCGAACCCACTTCGGCGACGCGGGCCATACTGGGTTCTTTGGAGTGGGCTTTTTCCTGGCTGCATAGCACTCCACTTGATCGGGTGGACGACATTGCACAGCAAGCCTGGGAGATTCTAGAACGTGGTATCGCAGCAGCAGACAACCCGAACAGCCGCGTGGACTCGGGCTCAATGGGCAAGGAGACCAGCGCACCTGGCGGCTTTAATCGAGAGCAACAGAACCTTCTGAAGCAGGAAGCATTTTACAAAACCGGCACGCGATTTTTTAACAGGCAAGGCTTCGCTGGTACATCCCTGGATGAGATTGCGCAGCAACTGGATGTCTCGAAGGGTGCCTTTTACTATTACATCAAGAACAAGGAAGACCTTCTGTACCAATGTTATGTGCGCTCCCTGGACATTGTTGAGCGCATACACGCTCAGGCAGCGGAGTCTGCTGGCGCTGGGCTACAAAAAGCTGAGTCCACCTGCCTGCGCACCTTTCTGGTACAAAATTCCAGCGACGGCCCACTCATTCGCTACAACACTATTACCGCGCTACCAACAATACGCCGACGCAGTATTTTGAAACGTACCGACAAGGCAAATGCGCGGTTCGGTCAGTTTCTGACTGAGGGTATAGCCGACAAGAGCGTAAGACCTGTCAACACGTTTGTCGCACAGCAGCTGATTGCCGGTGCACGCAATGCCGCTATGGACCTCAATCTTTGGCGCCGTATCGACAATGTGGAGGAGGCTGCCGTCGACTATTTCGACGTGCTGCTCAAGGGACTTTTACCCCACTAATCCGCAATGAAATAGCATACAGGAGGCTAGATGTGGCAAAGGACGACCTGGGCAAGCTGCTAGCGTTTCTCGTGGTCGAGGAGGTCGGAGAGCACGTGTTTGAAGGCAAAAGCCCGAAGCGCCCTAGCCGGGTGTTCGGTGGGCAAGTACTGGCCCAAGCGCTGGACGCTGCCGCGAGAACTGTCGCCCCGGATCGCTTCGCGCATTCGCTGCATGCGTATTTCCTAAGGCCAGGCAACCCAGCCAAAACAATACGTTTCGAGGTAGACCTTATCCGCGACGGTGGCAGCTTTACGACGCGCAACGTCATTGCCTACCAGGACAACAAGGCCATCTTTAGTACGTCGATCTCCTTTCACATTGATGAACCAGGGCTAACCCATCAATCGGACATGCCCGACGTTCCCCCGCCCGAGGGGCTGGAGAGTGAGTTTGATCGGTGGAAGAAACTGGCAGAGGAACACCCTGACGAATTTGATGCACCCATCGTTCATCCGATCGAGCGCATAGCCG
Source organism: Halioglobus sp. (assembly GCA_013214285.1). Taxonomy (GTDB): domain Bacteria; phylum Pseudomonadota; class Gammaproteobacteria; order Pseudomonadales; family Halieaceae; genus Marimicrobium. The sequence continues at coordinate 12,448 of JABSPW010000016.1, forward strand.
TGGAACCGCGCGACTTCATCAGGCCAGAGCCGAGAAAACCGACATACCACTACTGGCTTCGTGCCCTCGGCAATCCAGGCAAAGACTATCGCCGACACCAAATCCTGATGGCGTTCATGTCCGACTTCGGCCTGCTGGGAACCTCTCTGATGCCACACTCCTATAGCGGCTGGAGTGACGACATTATGTCTGCCAGCCTCGACCACGCCTTGTGGTTCCACCGCCGCTTCCGAGTAGACGACTACTTGCTGTACACGATGGACAGCCCCGCGGCAGCCGGAGGCCGCGGCTTCAGCCGCGGCAGCTTCTACACCCGCTCGGGTGAACTGGTGGCGTCCGCCGCCCAGGAGTGCCTCATTCGCGTGCGTGAGAACTAGTTCACCGACGTTTGCATTTCCGCGCCTAGCTCAACCAGTGACAGGCAATCACCGTCACGACGCATTTGTGTGATGGAACCGTTATCTGGCCAGAAGCACAATATGTCTTCGCGGCCGAGTACTTGCCCAACCACCGCGTTAAGCACAAGAAAGTGGGTGAAAACCACGGTCGGACTCTCCAGCGCAAGCAGGCGAGCCCGCGCAGTATCGCGCCATGCTAACAAGGCACCAACCTGCAAGGACCACTGCTCCTTCATGAACTGTCGCAGCCAGGCCTGACGCTGCCCCAGCGGCACAGGCGCGGGGACTTCCCGAAAGGCCGTATCCTTCTCAACGGGCAAACCCACTCTAGCCGCCAGGGGAGCAGCCGTCTGCTGCGCACGCAGCAGCGGACTGCTTACTACGCGTACGTCAGACAGGTGCGCGAGTGTATCGGCAACCGTCTCCGCCTGCTCCCAACCCTGCTGACTGAGACCTGGATCAGCATCATCGCTCCATCCAGAGGCTGCCTCACCATGCCGAACCAAGTAGATATCCACTTCAGACCCACACCTTAACGATAGCTGATCAGGTTTGCCCCTTGCTGTGCACCGAGCAAACGCAGGAAGGAACAGTCATTGAAATAAGACAGCGACACCTTTTCTCGATTGTAAAACAGCTGGGTCACAGCACAGTTAAGCGCAGGTTCATACAAGGGGTATGTTTGCTCAGGCCCTAAGCCCAGGACATGGGCGACGAGGGTCGCCAGTGTGCCGCCTGAGGTAAAAATACCAATGGTCTTGCCACTACCTTGTTCGCGCATGACATCGGACAGTGCCGCTCTTACCCCGCTGGAATAGTCGGCCCAACTCTGTATTCGACTATCACTGCACTGTGGGGATACCCAATAATTGAAGACAGCCGCAATGACCTTCTGATAGTCCTTGCTATTCCCCAGCCCTTTTTCAATAAGAGCTCGGATCGCAGGATCGCGCTTTGCCACAATCGGAGTTAAGTGCTTAATCTGATCCTCGTTTTGAATCTCATTGAATCGCGGATCAATATGGTGAGACACAGCAACAGGCTGACTGACAAGCGCCAGGCGCGCCGTTTCGCGCTGCCGAGAAAGATCACCGCTGTAGACAGCGTCGAAACGCACCCCAGTATCATAGAAATATTCACCCATCAGCTGGGCTTGGCGACACCCGAGCTCCGACAGTTTGTCGTAGTTGGTAGCGCCGAAAGATGCCTGTCCGTGGCGGACAACGTAAATTGTGGCCATTAGGCAGACCCAACTGCCGGCAGGCTCTGTCGGTTAAAGCGCAATTCACGACGATAGGGGAAAAAATCCTCCACGTGACCGCTGCGAATACGTTCCTGTAGACTCTGCCAGAAAGTCGCGTCATAGATATCGCTGTGTAAGGTATCAAACACTTCACGAGCACGCTGATTGCCAGAAAAAAACAATGAAAACTCCTCCGGAAATATGTCATTTGGACCGACGCTGTACCAAGGTTTGCTGGACAACTCCTCTTCTTCATTGCGCGCCTGAGGAATACAGCGAAAGTTGCAATCCGTCAAAGGCGCCAACTCATCGTAATCATAAAAGACGACCCGACCGTGACGCGTGACACCAAAATTCTTTAGGAGCATGTCTCCGGGGAAAATATTGGCTGCTGCCAACTGTTTGATCGCGTTACCATACTCGTCCATGACCTCCTCCATCTGCTCATCGGTCGCGTTACGCAAATAAAGATTGAGCGGTGTCATACGCCGTTCGACATAGACGTGCTTGATCACTAACGCTTTACCGTGTTCCTCAAGCACCGACGGGGCAACCTCAAGCAGCTCTTCCATCAACTCGTCGGAAAAACGCTCCCTTGCAAAAGCCAGGTTGGTAAACTCTTGAGTATCTGCCATACGTCCGGCACGATCCCAGCGTTTCACCAAGGCGTACTTGGCTTTCACTTGCTCGCGGGTCATATCTTTAGGCGGGGTAAAGCGGTCTTTAATAATTTTGAACACGAAGTCGTAGGACGGCAGAGTAAAAACGGTCATCACCATGCCCTTAATACCGGGCGCAATGTTGAATTGGTCTGCCGTGCTGGTCATGTGCCGAAACGCGTCGCGGTAATAGTATGTCTTACCGTGCTTATTGTGACCCATTGCACTGTAGATTTCAGATGTCGGTTTCTGCGGCATTAGTTCCTTAAGGAATAATACGCACTGGGCTGGGATGGAGGCATCCACAAGGAAATAGGAACGTGTAAAACTAAATAGCACGCTCACGCGGTCAGATCCAAACAAGATGGTGTCAACATAAACCGCGCCAGCCTCGTTATGCAAAATCGGTAGCACTACAGGCATGGATTGGTCAGAAGACAGTATGCGACCGACGATATAGGCGCCCTTATTGCGGAAGAAATGGTAGTCGAGGATTTGAAACTCAATGCTTTCATCCTCGAAACTGAAGCTACTGGATAAATTATCCAAAATCGCAGTCTTTATATTCTCAATATCCCGGTCAATGTTCTCCCAGGGAATAGCGAAGCCATAGTCAGTGAGAACGCGCTCCAATAATGCCACCAAAGAAGTGCCTAGCCGGTAGGACCGGTACACTTTACTCACGTCCGCCGCAGGCATATCGCCCTGAGGTGAAAAGACAAAGGCGTATTCATCGCGAATCAGACGATGCTTGAATACTGCACAATACATCGAGTTAAAGAAAGTTTCCGCAATTTCGAAATTGCTGTGTCCTTCTATCAGCTCGGTATAGGTCCCCTTCGCTGCTCGCCAGAACTCTAGATCGGTGAGCTCGGAGCCAGCGATCAGTTCAACATAAGCATACACCTGCTGCTTTTTGATTTTATACAGATCAATACGCTCAATTGATGACTGGCGCAAGCCTTGCCAGTCCGCGTTCTCAAAACGTGACTTCGCCGCCAGCGTAATATTCTGGAACTCAGAAAAGTAGGATTGAAATCCATTTAATATAGCGCGAGCAAAGCGCTCCTGCGTCTCCACCTCTAGTCACCCCCCACACCAAAGGTCAGGGGTCTAGGTTAACAGAATACACTGCTTCAGGCGTGCTTTGACGGCTGTTGGGCTAAAGCATTTCTCCAGCTAACAGCTCCATGACTTCTCTATTAGCAACACTCAGTAGCATGGAGCCGACTTCACCTCGTTTACCTGCTTCTTTCCAAACAGCAAGACGTTCCTTAATCCTGTCACGGGGACCGACCAGCGATACCTCGTCGACCAGTTGACTAGGGATTAAGGCTGCCGCCTCGTCCTTTTTGCCGTCGAGGTAGAGATCCTGAATTTTCGTGGCAATATCAGCGTAGCCAAGTCGCCCGGCATAGTCGTGGTAAAAGTTCTTGCCTTTGGCGCCCATCCCTCCGATATATAGGGCCAGGAAAGGCCGCAGCGCATCGATCGCCGTATCCAGGTCATCGTTCATAGCAACCGTGACAAAAGGCGCAATGTCGAAATCCTTCAAGCCTTTACCACTGCCCGCCTTGGTAAAACCCGCTTCCAGGTGCTCCCCCAGCACATCATACCGGTCTGGATTCATCCACACAGGGAATACGCCATCGGCTACCTCACCGGCACAGCGAAGGCCCGCGGGTGTTATCGATGCGGTATAAATTGGCAGATCGGGACAGGGTGCGAGAATAGATTTCAGGGGTTTACCAAGCCCTGTAGTACCCTCTCCCCGGTTCGGCATCTGGTAGATTTCGCCATCAAATTCCACCGGTCCTTCCCGCGCCATAATAGCGCGCATAATCCGGATATACTCTTTGGTACGTGTCACCGGCTTGCCATAGGGCACACCGTGCCACCCCTCAACGACCTGCGGGCCTGAGGCACCCAGGCCGCAAATGAATCGACCCCCTGACAACTGGTGCAAAGACATCGACGTCATAGCGCACATGGCGGGTGTGCGCGCCGGCATCTGCATGATTGCAGTGCCCACTTTGATTTTTGTCGTCTGCGCAAGAATCCAGGACGCTGTTGTTACCGCATCGTTACCGTAGGCCTCTGCGGTCCATACGGAATCGAATCCCATGGATTCGGCCTGCTGAATCAGGTCGATAGGAATATCGACCGTTTTGCCCGAATACCCCAACAAAAAACCCAGTTTCATCGCCACTCTCCATTTTTTGTGCAGTGCCTGATTTGTCTGACGTTTTTCACCTTATCGAGTCACCTCTGCCAGCACAAGGGTTGCGGGTCACAGAAATATTGACCCTGCCGTACATCGGGGAACACGCTAATAAAGAAGGCTGTAAAGCTTGCGCTGATACTCGATGGCCAACGGGTCGCCCTTACCGAGAGAAGCGATCGCATCCAGCAGCATGCGCTTGGTAGCGCCATCGCCATGATCCACGTCATTCTGTAAGATGAAGACGAATTGGTCCATTGCATCCCGGTGTTGTCCGGCGTCGGTGTATTGCACTCCCAGCTGGTGACGCACGTCGAGGTCATCCGGATTCTCTTTCAGGCGTTTCTCCAGCCCCTCGATTTCAGGTGTCTTTGCCGCTTCCCGCTTGATATCAATCTGCGAGCGCAACTGCTGGTAGTCGTTATCCTGGTCTGCCATTCTGACGCCATCAAGTACGCTTTCCGCCTCCTCAAGACGGAGGCATTCGATTAGGGCGTGGGCGTAAGCCAGCGTGATGTCATAACGCTGATTGGACTCCATCCAGGCCTGCCTGAGGGGCACGAGTGCTTCGCTGAAGTCACCCCGGGCCATCGCTTCCTCACCCGCCACTAACAGACCGTCCCAAGGTTTCGGCAGATACTTCTCAAGCATGTCACGAATGGCCGACTCTGGTTGCGCGCCGGCAAAACCATCCACCGGTTGGCCACCCTGAATGACCATGACGGTTGGGAGATTGCGCACACCTAGCTGCTGGGCAATACCCGGCTGCTGATCGGCATTAACTTTGGCGAGCAGAAAAGCGCCCTGGTACTCATTAGCGATTTTTTCCAGCAGAGGCATCAGCACCTTGCAGGGTTCACACCAGTCCGCCCAGAAATCCACCACTACCGGACGCTGATGCGATTCCTCAATCAACATCGCCGCAGCATTAGTTTCATCGATATCAACTATATGTTCAGACAAAATCGTGCTCCTTCCGGCGAGGGTGCTAAAGGGATACCTAGATCAAAGCCCCAGTACATCCTGCATATCATAAAGACCGGCGTCGCGGCCAACCAACCATCCAGCTGCACGCACAGCGCCACGCGCAAACGACATTCGACTGGAAGCCTTATGGGTAATTTCCACGCGTTCTCCGTCGGCGGCAAACGTCACAGTATGGTCCCCAACTATATCGCCGGCGCGCACTGTGGCGAACCCGATTGTGTCGCGACGCCGCACACCAGTCTGACCCTCGCGCCCGTATACTGCCACCTCGTCCAAATCCCGACCCAGCGCACCGGCAACCACCTTGCCCATGCTGAGTGCAGTGCCAGAAGGCGCATCGACCTTGTGCCGATGGTGTGCTTCATACACCTCAATATCAACATCACCTGCGAGGACACGCGCAGCCATATCTAGTAATTTGAAGCACAGATTAACACCTGTACTAAAGTTAGAGGATTTGCAGATTGGGATACGTTGAGCAGCGGTGTCAATATCAACCTGTTGCTGTGCTGTGAACCCGGTAGTGCCAATAACCATGGCCACACGCCGGTCACTGCAAACGGCGATATTGGCCAGCGTGGCAGCTACCGCGGTGAAATCGATCACAACATCGATATCGCCGATCACTTGAGCGAGGTCACCTACCACAGTAATTCCGCTCGCACCGATACCAGCCATCTCGCCCGCGTCCGCCCCCAGCAGCGAACTGTCGGGCGCCTCAATCGCCGCAGTTACAGCGAGGCCGTCGACTGCGCCCACCGCCTCGATCAAGGCTCTACCCATGCGCCCGGCAGCACCGGTGATACCCACTCGCGTTGTCATAGCTTCAGATCATCAAAGAAGTTTTTCACACCTTCGAACCACGTGCTTTGTCGTGGCGAGTGGCTCTTTCCCCCCTCACCCAAACTAGCGCCCAATTCTTCCAGCAAACCTTTCTGCTGCTTGTTTAGTTTAACAGGCGTCTCCACTTCCACACGGACCAACAGATCACCCACACTGCCACCGCGCACGGGTTTCACTCCCTTGCTGCGCAAACGGAACAATTTCCCGGTCTGAGTTTCTGCAGGAATCTTCAGCTTGACGCGACCGTCGAGGGTCGGCACATCGAGCTCACCACCCAATGCTGCATCCACGAACGTAATAGGCATCTCGCAGTAGAGGTTCTTACCATCGCGCTCGAAGATGGGGTGTTGGCGGATAGACATCTGCACAAACAGATCTCCCGACGGACCTCCCTCAGGACCCGCCTCACCCTCGCCACTCAAGCGTATCCGGTCACCGGTATCTACTCCGGGAGGCACCTTGACCGACAAGGTCTTGGTTTTCTCCACACGCCCCTGCCCGTGGCAGGCGGTGCAGGGCTCGCTAATGATCTTGCCCCGCCCGCGGCAGGTCGGGCAGGTCTGCTGTACCTGAAACAAGCCCTGCTGCATGCGTACCTGGCCAACACCACCGCAGGTACCGCAGGTAACCGGCGAACTGCCAGGCTTGGCACCGGAACCATCACAAACATCACAGGTGGACAGACTGGGCACACGAATTTCGACCGTAGTGCCCTTGACGGCGTCCTCCAAGGAAATATCAAGGGTATAGCGCAGGTCAGATCCACGCTGGGGACCGCTATAGCCACGACCGCCCCCACCACCACCGAAAATGTCGCCGAACACATCGCCGAAGATGTCACTGAAGTTGCCACCTCCGAAACCACCCCCGCCAGTGTTGGGATCGACACCCGCATGACCAAACTGGTCATAGGCGGACCGTTTACTGCCGTCCGACAACACCTCGTATGCCTCGGACGCTTCCTTAAACTTGCTTTCCGCCTGCGGATCGTCCGGATTACGGTCGGGATGGTGTTTCATGGCCACCCGCCGGTAGGCCTTTTTAATTTCCCTCTCATCCGCGCCCTTGTCGACGCCGAGCACTTCGTAATAGTCGCGTTTTGCCATATCGTGTCGGGTTTAGATTCCTACTGTTGCTGAAAAGACGACGCGGGCACTGAAGTCCCGCGTTGTCATGGCCCTGTTGTTTTCATGGCCCTGTTAACAGACACGCCTTATCCAATGCTGCGGCGTGTCCATCCGGCAGGGCTTATTTTTCGTCTTTGACTTCTTCGAACTCCGCATCCACCACATCGTCGGCGGCAGCATCGGTCGCCTGCTCCGAACCCCCAGCATCGGCCGCGCCGGCATCGGCACCTTCCGATGCCTGGGCCTGATACATTTTTTGCGCCACCGGACCCGTGGCTTCGGTGAGTTTCGTTGCCGCCGCGTCGATGGCGTCCTTGTCATCCGCCTTGAGCGCTTCCTCGGCCTCGGCGATGGCTGTCTCTATGACTGCCTTCTCCTCATCGGTTGCGTGCTCACCGGCCTCTTCCAGCGTTTTCCTTGCCGCGTGCACCAGTCCATCGCAGGTATTCCGCGAGGTGACGAGCTCCTCAAACTTCGCATCCGCCTCGGCATTGGCCTCGGCATCCGCCACCATTTGCTCAATATCCTGCTCACTTAACCCACCGGAGGCCGTGATGCGGATCGACTGCTCCTTGTTGGTCGCTTTGTCCTTGGCAGACACGTGAAGTATGCCATTGGCGTCGAGATCGAAAGTCACCTCAATCTGCGGCATACCACGCGGCGCAGGCGGTATATCCGTGAGGTCAAAACGCCCCAGCGACTTGTTGCCAGTCGCCTGCTTGCGCTCACCCTGGATGACGTGAATGGTCACCGCCGTCTGATTATCCTCGAACGTGGAGAACACCTGCGACTTTTTGGTCGGAATGGTGGTGTTCTTCTCGATCAACGGTGTGGCAACTCCACCCGCTGTTTCAATACCCAATGTTAAGGGCGTGACATCCAACAGCAGCACGTCCTTGACGTCACCGGCTAATACCGCGCCCTGAATCGAGGCACCCACAGCCACCGCTTCGTCAGGGTTCACATCCTTACGCGGCTCCTTGCCAAAGTAGTCCGCTACCTGTTGTTGCACCAACGGCATACGCGTCTGACCACCCACCAGGATTACATCATCAATATCGGAGGGCGACAGACCTGCGTCGTTCAAAGCAATCTTCACAGGCTCCATGGACCGGCTCACCAGGTCTTCCACCAGCGACTCCAGCTTGGCCCGGCTCAACTTCACCACCAGGTGCTTTGGCCCGGACGCATCCGCCGTGATGTAGGGAAGGTTTACTTCAGTCTGTTGCGAACTGGACAACTCGATCTTGGCTTTCTCGGCCGCTTCCTTGAGTCGCTGCAGCGCCAATGGGTCGTTGTGCAGATCGATGCCGCTGTCTTTCTTGAATTCTTCCGCCAAATACTCGATCAAGCGCAGATCAAAATCTTCGCCACCAAGGAAGGTATCGCCGTTAGTAGACAACACTTCAAACTGGTGCTCACCGTCTACCTCAGCGATCTCGATGATCGAAATATCAAAGGTGCCACCACCAAGGTCATACACCGCCACCGTATGGTCGCCCTTGGCCTTGTCCATACCATAAGCCAGCGCTGCCGCGGTAGGCTCGTTGATGATGCGCTTGACCTCAAGGCCCGCAATTTTACCCGCGTCCTTGGTCGCCTGACGCTGCGCGTCATTGAAGTAGGCCGGCACCGTGATCACCGCCTCGGAGACCGGTTCTCCGAGGTATTCCTCGGCAGTCTTTTTCATCTTGCGCAGGACCTCCGCAGACACCTGCGGCGGGGCCATTTTCTCTCCCTTCGCCTCAACCCAGGCATCACCGTTATCAGCCTTGGCTATGGTATACGGCACCATCTTGATGTCTTTCTGCACAACGTTGTCGTCGTATTTACGGCCGATCAGACGCTTCACCGCGAACAGCGTGTTGGTCGGATTGGTCACGGCCTGGCGCTTTGCACTCTGACCCACCAGGACCTCGCCGTCATCGGTGTAACCAACGATCGACGGTGTCGTGCGATCGCCTTCCGCATTCTCGATAACCTTGGGTTTGCCACCCTCCAACACAGATACACAGGAGTTGGTCGTACCCAGGTCGATTCCAATTATCTTACCCATTGTCTTTCTCCAGTCAGTCTCTTGTCGGGCCTGGCCCGCGTTATCATTTCCTGCTTTCTATATTGGCCCGGCCAGGCCGATTTCAAGGGTTTTCAGCGTCCCGCCAGTGACCCCGGCTGACCCAGCGGCCCCTAACCCGGACTCTTGCTCACCATCACCATTGCCGGCCGCACTAATCGACCATTGAGCGTATACCCCTTCTGCATGACCGCAGTCACCGTATTCGGCTCCACATCCGGATTGTCTACCATGCTCATCGCCTGATGCAGCTGCGGGTCAAAGGGCTCACCCAACGGATCGACTGCTTCAATATGAAATTTTTCCAGGGCATCCAACAACCCCTTCAGCGTCAGCGCCACCCCTTCGGCAATAGGCTTGAGAATCTCCTCCTCACCAGTCGCTGCCTCCAGCGCGCGTTCCAAATTATCCACCACGGGCAACAATTCGTTGCAGAACGGCTCCAGCGCGAATTTGCGCGCCTTTTCCACATCCTGCGCGGCGCGGCGCAGGGTGTTTTGCGCCTCTGCCTGGGCGCGCAGCGCCTCATCTTTCGCCGCTGTCAACTCCTCCTCCAAGCGGGCCACCGCGTCGCTGGGATCCAGCGCACCGGCCTCCTCCGCCTCAACGGCGGGGTCAGCTCCCTGAGCTGCCGCCTCGGCAAGGCCCTCGACCTCCTGCGACGGATCCACCTGCGATGCAGGCCCTTCAGGGACGTCCGGCTGCTTGTGATCCTTTCCCGCCACGCGTTTCCTCCATTTTTTCAGTTACTGGCCCGCGCGCTTTTGCGCCGAAGCGCGCACATTCCACCTCACTTTGGCGATATGCGGCCAGCAGCACAGATTTCAAGGCCATTAATGAAAAAAATGAGCCATATCGGGACAAGAGCGCCGCCAAACGCGCCGCTTTATGGGGATAGCGCCGAGCTCAGCATGCGCGCGGTGACATCGACGATCGGTATGACGCGCTTATACTCCATGCGAGTAGGCCCGATCACCCCCAACACTCCCAGAGTGCGCGCCCCATCACTATAGGGTGCAGTGACAACACTGAAGTCGCCAAAGACCTCGTACCCAGCCTCTTCGCCAATAAATATCTGCACACCCTCAGCCCGCGTGCAACGTTCTAAAAGATGCAGCAGGTCTTGCTTGCGCTCAAAGGATTCAAACAGGTCGCGCAGGCCGGAAAATTCATCAGCACTCGCACTATCGAGCAAGCGATTAGTGCCCGCCATGACATACTCCTCCTCAGTCTGCTCCTGCTCCAGCGCCTGATTGGCGAGATTCAGCGCGTCCTCCAGGTAACTGTCAATCTGACTGCGTGCTTCACGCATTTCACGCACAATATGCTCCTGCACCTTGTGCAATGGGCGCCCGGCATAACGCTGGTTGACAAGGATTGCCGCCTCGCGCAGCTGGTCTTCGCTGAACACGCGCCGCGTATGAATGATGCGGTTCTGCACCTCCCGCTCGTTGACCACCAGAATGACCAGCACACGATCTCCCGACAGGGGCAGGAACTCCACCTGACGCAGCTGAATAGTCTCTTGTTTCGGCACCGTGACCAGACCGGCTTGGGCGGAAATATTCGATAACAACGACGAGGCGGACTGCACCAGCTCCGTTGAGGATTTATCGGGATGCAGTTCGGCACGCATCGCGGAGATAGCCTCTGCCTCCAGTGGCTGCACTTGCAACAAGGTGTCGACAAAGACCCGGTAGCCAAGGGCAGTGGGCACACGACCCGCGGAGGTGTGGGGCGAGTGCAGATAACCACGTTCCTCCAGGTCAGACATGACATTGCGCACCGTGGCAGCACTGACGGGCAAACCGGCTGCTTCGCGCAAAGTGCTGGATCCGACCGGCTGGCCCTCACGTATGTGATGCTCCACCAACGCCTTCAGAAGGCAACTGGCGCGCTCTGAAATATCAACGGCTGACATAGGATCTATTACCTCCAGGCTCCCCCCGGTTTTATCACAGCAGCAGCGAATTACAAAGCCGTGTGGCTCTTTGAATAATGGTATATTACCTGGGTTTATAAAGCTGCCAGCGTTGGGTATGGTCACTCGATACGCAAGGGGAGCCATCAGCACGGGACGCCATGCTCAGCCAACTCAGCATCAGCAACTACACCGTGATTGCCAGCCTGGAAATGGCGTTCTCCCCCGGGATGACGGTCATTACCGGAGAAACCGGTGCAGGGAAGTCGATCATGCTCGATGCGCTGGGTCTATGCGTTGGCGACCGGGCGGACCCCAAGGCAATACGGCACCGCTGCGACAAAGCGGAAGTGATTGCCAGCTTCGACCTGACCAACATACCTCAAGCGCTGACCTGGCTGAACAAACGCGATCTCGAGGCGGGCACTGAATGTGTGTTGCGCCGCGTGATCGGCCGCGATGGGCGCAGTCGGGCCTACATCAATGGCAGTCTCTGCACCTTGCAGGACTGCGCCGAATTGGGCGCCATGCTGATCGATATCCATAGCCAGCACAGCCACCAATCGCTGCTGCGTAAAACGGTGCAACGGGACCTGCTCGATGTGTACGCCGGCCACCTGGACCTCACCCAGACCATAGAACAGTGCGCCTCAGAATGGCTGCACAAACACCATGAGCTGGAACTGATAGCGGGATCCAGCGAGGAGCATGCCAACCGCATCCAGTTGTTGACCTATCAGGTGGAGGAACTGGATACCCTGGACCTGCAGCCCACGGAGCTCAGCGCACTGGAACAAGAACACCGCCTGCTCGCTAACGCGGAACGCATTTTAGACAGCGCACAAGAGGCGTTAACCGTGGCCGAAGCGCAGGAGAGCGGCGTGCAGCAGGCCCTGCGGTTACTGGACGAAGAACTTCACGCCACCGACACGGCTCGAGACGCGCGCGCCTTGCTGGAGTCCGCTGCGATTCAAATTACCGAAGCGCGCAGCGAGATCCAGCAGCACCTGTCCAGTGTCGAGGTCGACCCGGCGCGCCTAGCACAAGTGCAACGACGACTGGAAGATGTCTACGATATTGCCCGCAAACACCGTGTTGTACCAGAGCAGCTGACAGCACTGCACCAGTCGCTACGGGAGGAGCTCACTGGACTTGCAGGCGGCGGTGAACGCATCAATGAACTGCAGCGAGACATGGACAGGCTCGAAAAACAGTACACGGCCGACGCGAAGACACTGAGCAGGCAGCGCAAGGCGGCGGGAAGAAAGCTGGTGAAGCAGTCCAAGACAGTGCTGGATTCATTGGCGATGGCTGGCTGCGAGTTTGAAGTGGCCCTGATTCCCGTGAAAGGCGAACAACCGCATCCCCACGGCGGTGAAGACATCGAGTTTCGTATTAGCACCAACCCTGGCAACGCCCCCCGCCCTCTCAGAAAAATCGCGTCAGGCGGCGAGCTTTCGCGCATCAGTCTCGCCATCGGCGTGGTCACGGCAGGTGCATCGACGATACCCGCCATGGTGTTCGACGAGGTCGATGTCGGTATCGGCGGTGCCGTAGCAGAAGTGGTTGGCAAACTGCTGCGAACACTGGCAACACAGGCACAAGTGCTCTGCGTCACCCACCTGCCGCAGGTCGCTGCTGAGGGCAATCATCACCTGCAGGTCACCAAAAGTCGTTCGGGCACGCATGTGGAAACGGGGCTGCGCACGCTGCATGCAGCAGAAGAGAAAGTGAAGGAGATTGCGCGCATGCTTGGCGGGGTGAAGATCACACCCCAAACCCTGGCAACCGCCCGCGAGATGCTGGAAGGCTAACCTGCGCCGCGCCCAGACGACAGCAATACCATTGCTCTCTTTTACGCCTGACCTTTTTTCTTGACGTACAACACCAGGGAATGGTCGATCAGTTCATAACCGTGTTCCTCGGCTATCTCGCGCTGCCGCTGTTCGATCACCGCGTCGGTGAACTCCACCACTTCGCCACTGGCTACACACACCATATGGTCGTGGTGTTCGCCCTTGGCCAACTCGAAGACCGAGTGCCCTGCTTCGAAGTTATGGCGGGTGACCAACCCGGCGCTCTCGAACTGTGTCAGTACCCGATAGACCGTTGCCAGGCCAACATCCTCGCCCGCGTCCAAAAGCGCGCGGTACACGTCCTCCGCGCTCATGTGCTGCGAGGCCGAGTCAGGGGATTCCAGCAGTTGCAGGATCTTTAAGCGCGGCAAGGTGATCTTCAGCCCGGCCTTACGCAACTCCTGATTTTGTTCAGCCATAATGTCGGGGGGTTCTCTGCATCGTCGAGTAGCGGTATGATGCCATTCCTATAAAACAAGTGGAAGTTTTATCGGATGCGCGCCCTCTTACTCTGTTCTATCATTGCCTGCACCAGCGCCTGTGGTGGCTTTGGCTTTCCCGGTGTCTATCGCTTGGACATCGAGCAGGGCAACATCGTGACCGAGGACATGGCAGACCAACTGCAGCCGGGTATGACACGACGGCAAGTGCGCTTCATCCTTGGCACGCCACTTATCGAGGACACCTTCAATCCAGACCGCTGGGATTACCTTTTTGTGAAGCGCAACGGGCAAACCGTCCTAACGCAAACGCTACTTAGCGTCGAGTTTGAGGGCGACAGTCTGGTGGCGCTTTCCGGCAACCTGATGCCGGCTAGCTGGGGCGGCAACTAAACGCCTCAACCCCTAATACAACACCTTCGTGCCTGCTCACGTCGCAGCAATAGCTCGCCTTCAGCTGTCTGGAGCAGAATCCTGGCGCCGCTCCCGCGCCCGTGCCGCACGGGCCTTGCGTACCGCCTTTGGGTCAGCAATCAGCGGCCGGTAAATTTCCACCCGCTGCCCTTCGCGCAGCACCTGCGTCGACGCCACAACGTGACCGAAAATACCATATTTCGCACTGTCCAGATCAATACCTTCGAACTTGCTGACAATGCCCGACTGTCGAGCAGCTTCTGCCACCGTGGTGCCAACTGCTACAACCAGCTCGATAATCGCCTGCTTGTCAGGTAGCGCATAGGCCACTTCCACAGTGATTGTGTCGTCGTTGCTCATGCGATTACACGTTCCATTGCCGTAGCCCACTCACTACCCGCTATTGGCGAAATACGTTTGCAGCATCAGGATCGCAATAGCCGGCGGCGCAATATACCGCAACAGGCCACGCCAGAGCGAGAAAAAGAGGTCAGATTCCCGCACCAGCTCCAGGCGCAGGATAGCCGGGTGCAGTCGCCAGCCCACCAGTATTGCCATCAGTAACGCCACCGACGGCAGCAACACGCCAGCCGTGAGCAAATCCAACTGCCGCAACAAATTGCGCTCGCTCGCCCAGGGCAGCGGGGCGCTGGCACTGAGTGACACCACGACAGCCAGCGACAGATACCAGACCACGGCACCGGCCAGCAGGCTTGCGGTGAAACGCGCCAGACGCCACTGCTGCATCAGCATAACGACAATGGGCTCCATGATGGCCACCGCAGTACCCCACGCCGCCACGGTCATGAGGGCAAAGAACAATGCACCGACACTCTCGCCCTGCAACAGGTTGCCAAAGGCGTATGGCATACTGATGAACAGCAGACCGGGGCCCGATGCGGGTTCCAGGTTGTTGGCAAAGACAATAGGGAAAACCGCCAGTCCCGCGAACAGACCAATGGCAACATCAAACAGCGCAACTGCCATCACCGAGCGCCCGACCGGAATGCGCTGCGGCGCGTAGGCGCCGTAACTGATACCGGTACCAACGCCAACACCTAATGTGAACAGGGCGTGAGCCAGCGCCACCAGCACAGTGCGCGACGAAAAGTCCGCCAACTGGGTGGTGAAAAGGAACTCCCGGGCGGCCGCCATATCGCCGTGATCGAAGCCAAACTTGACCAAGAACGCCAGCATCCCCGCCATCAGCGGCACCACCAGCCACACCAGCGTGCCGAGACCCCGACGCACACCCAGCACGATGACCCCGGCAGTCAGCAGCAAAAACAGGCTTTGCCAGTAAAGTTGTGGCGCGGGGTCTTGCAGGAAGCGGGCAAAATGATCCCCTGCCTCCGCTGCCGGTATCGACGAGAAGGTGCCCCGCCACAATAAGTCGGCGTAAGCCATACTCCAACCCGCCACAACGACGTAAAACGTGAGCAGGAGCAAACCGGTCACACAGGCCAGGACACCAAGCAGCACCCAGCCGCGAGAGCGCAGGGAGCTCGCGCAGGCGCGACGAATCGCTGCGACGGGGCCAGGTCCGCCGTAACGGCCCAGCACCACTTCGGCCACCATAATGGGCACTGCAATGAAGAACAGGCAGATCACGTAACTGATGACAAAGGCGGCACCCCCGTACTCACCGCTGAGCCAGGAAAACCGCCACAGATTGCCCAGACCAACCGCAGATGTCGACAGGGCAAGTACGAAGGTCGTGCGCGTACCCCACCGGTCGGCAACCCCCGGACGTTCCAGCATCAAAAAATAAAAACCATAATTATCATGGGTTTAGAGTGCCGCAGCGGGCAGACGGTGAAAAGGGAAAGATTACCGTTCACCACCCTTCCGAGCTCCGTATAATGCGCGCCATGGCGAAAAAGAAAGCAAAAAAAAATGATAATGTCATCGCTCGCAACAAGCGTGCGCGCTTTGACTACCAGTTACAGGCCACCTTCGAAGCAGGCATTGCTCTTCGCGGCTGGGAGGTGAAAAGTCTGCGCATGGGCAAGGCGGACCTAGCGGACTCCTATGTATTGATGAAAGCCGGGGAAGCCTGGCTACTGGGCAGCCACATCGTTCCCCTCGACACTGCATCAACGCACACCCCGGCGGACCCCGTGCGCACACGCAAGCTGCTGTTGCACAGGAAGGAACTTGCCAGGATTCACGAGGCCACGGCTCAGAAAGGCCAAACTTGCGTGTGCACGCAACTTTACTGGAAGGGTCACCTAGTAAAAGCACGACTGGCATTGGCGATCGGCAAAAAGGCCCACGACAAACGCAACACCGAACGCGATCGTGACTGGAGTCGACAGAAGCAACGCATCATGCGCGACGCGGTGAAGCAATAGCCCCGCAGCAGACGCAGGCTTATCGGTCCCGCAGGTTAGAACAACTTAATCTAAAAATCGGTTTGCAGACCTGGCGGTCACCTACCATAGTTAGAGGGTGCTTGCGCGGATAGCCTGTATCTCAACGGGCGGGCTTTCACAGCAGGGACAACCGGATACGGTGCTTACCGCAGGTCTTTCCCATAACGGAAAGCAAAGGGTGGGGGGATGTAGCGCAACGCTGCCCCTCACCGATTCGTGCCCGCGGGCCGTATTGACAGACAGAGCGCCCAAACGCCACACCAATCAACGCAACAGTGGCATTGTTTGAGGGCATTGATACCATAGCCTACTGATTGCAGATAGACAGGCTCTCGTGAAACGCATCATCTTGATCCTTCTGGGGGCAGTGGCCCTTGTCGGCCTTGCCGCCGCCTTAGGGGGCAACCGCCTGGTCGCAAACGCGCTGGACGCGCGCCTGGCTCCGTTGCTGACGCGCCAGCTGGGGCTGCCCGTCACAATCGCGCCTGTCGAGGCCTATGCACTATCGCTGCGCGCGAAGAGTGCCCGGCTGGTGATGGGCGATCCAGCAGACCCCGCGGTGGTCGCCACCCGCGTGGACGTGAGGCTGTCTTGGCCGGCGCTGCTCACCGGTACCGTGCGCATCGTATCCGCATCCGCCGATGACCTGCTGGTAAATCCTGGCCGCTGGCCAGATAGCAACAGCCCACCACCGGACAACTACCGCTTTCTCGATCAATGGCTGCCAGCCGATCTGGCATTCAATACCGGGCGCTATGTGACAGGATCCGACGATGCTTACCCCGTGCAAGATCTCCACTGGCGGCGGCAACTGGTGGGTAGCAGCGTGCGCATCAACTGGCAGGAGCAACGGCAGGGCGGACTGGTAAAGCTGGAGGCAGAACTTGTTTCTCTGGAGGACCTACTCAACCTGAACGACCTTCAACTGTCCCTCACGGGCGCCATCGACGAGGTAGACACCTCGCGCTTCAAACTGGCCATAGACGTACGACCCGATACGCAATACGCCTACACGGTGCAAGGCACGCTGAACGCCATCGACTCCACGTTGACCACCACGGCGACCGGCAGTCAACGCTGGAGCTGGCCCGACGCATCACAGAGTAAGTACACCGATCTCAATCTCGGCAAACTGGTCACATTTTTCAACGTGTACAGCGCGCCCAATGACGACGAGACAACGGAGTCCTTCCTGGCCAGAACGCTGCCCGACCTGCACCTCGTCCAGCACAAGGGCTCACTCACGATCGACACGATTGAGCTGGCCGGGGAAATCGTTCGCAATGCCCAATTCGACTTTGAGGTAGATAACCACGGCGTGCACATCGAGCCCATGAGCCTGGACGCACCCGAGGCTACCCTGCGAGCGGCACTGAAAATCGACAACCTGCCGACCGGTTGGAATGTGTCGCTGGATGCCAAGCTGCACGCGCGCAAAGGCAACAGTATTGCTCAGGCCTTTGTCGGTAGCGAGTGGATCTGGGAAACCGGGAACGCCAACGTAAAAGGCCACGGCAAGACCTGGGGTGGCTTGTTATATTCACTGCAGGGCCATGTCGCCGCTGACGGTCATCACCGCGGCAAGGTCAATACCCCGGTGACAGTAGAGGCCGTATTGGCGAGCAACCCGGGCCAATTTGACTTCGACCATCTGCAAGTCTCAGTCGGTGACGGGCATTTCCACGGCTCCGCCAAGCTCTCGGGTGAGGAGCAGCACACGCTGACTCTGGATCTCACTGGCAACACACTGCACATCAACTTCCTGTTCGATTCGGATGAGGGACAGCCCGGCCACGGCGTTGCGATACCTGAGTATCTGAATGTTCTGCCAAGTGTCGACCTGGACTGGACCTTGAGCGTGACCGACTTACACGCACCGGGCCTGTCACTGGCCAAAGCACACGCGCGCCTAGAGCGCTATGAGGAATGGGGCAAATTGGTCGTCGGGGCCGTGGGCGTGACCGGCGGCACACTGGATATCGATTTCAGTGCCCGGCTTCCAGCGCACGAACTGAACCACTATGACCTGAAAGCGACCATACAAAACGTCGACCTGCCCGCCATGTTCCAGCAACCCAACGTCTTTCATAGCCGCAGTTCCGGCACCCTGCATTTCGTTGGTGACGGTGAGAACTTGACCGAATTGTTCAATAACCTCGAAGGCACTACCCACCTGACTGTAGAGGTGCGACCCGATAACGACTGGCAACGTGCCGCACAAGACGATGAGAAACTGGCACTTGATGGCGCCGGCCGCTTCGTTATCGAGGGCACGGATATTGTCGGCATCAGCCTCAAAAATCTGGACATTGAATCCACGGAACAAGACCTCACGGGCACCCTGTCGATGGTTGGCACACGCAGCCCCTGGCTGATTGCCGATCTGCAGTCCAAGAAACTTGATGTCTACGGTCTGCTGGATTTGTTGCCAAAAAGCTCACAGGCAGCCGACCAGACCGATTTCCTGCAGTCCATGCGCAACCTTGGTGCAGCGCAGCTGTCACTCGAGGTCGATTCACTCACTTTGGGCGATGCACCCGTCAGCAGCTTTACGATGCATATTGAAACCCAGCAGGGCTTGATCAGACTGGAAGACGTCGCCCTCCTCACCCAGGACAGCCAGGTTAAAGGCAAAGGGGAAGTCTCCTGGCGAGATACCGAGGCGACGCTTGATGCGGAGGCAACGCTGACCAACGTCAACCTGGACCAATTTCTGCTCCGCAACCCAGAGTTGAAACCGGTGCCCGTAAATGGCAGCGTCCAGCTCAGCAGTCACGGCGAGACCCTGTCCGAACTCGCCGCGAATTTCACCGGACACATTGATCTGGCCAGCAGTGATCGCATGCAGCCCTCTGGCGATCCCAGCCGGCAGTTACTGATGACCACGCACCGCTTGAAGCATGGTGTGCAGGCCGACGTAAAAACGCTGCGCCTGCTCGACAACTACCTTACGGGAACCGTGCGCTACACCCGCGGCGAAAAGCCGCTGCTGGATATCAATATTACCGATGGACATTTTTCTCTGGCACCCTGGGAAACCGACCGTATCGAGGAGGACGAGGAAACAACAAAGAAGGCGGCGCAACAGCAGGACGCAGCCAGCAGCGGCATTCACCGTCTTGCCGCAACCAGCGCCAAAGCCGTGGGCAGTGTGCTGCGCATGCCCTTTCACATGCTGTCGGGCAACGAAAATACGTCAAAGGAGCGTCTATTCAGTGAAGACCCGTTGCCACTGGGCACTCTGCGCGCAATGGACCTTAACCTGAGAGTGCAAATGGAGCTCCTGGAAAGTTCTTTACTTGCACTGCACGATCTGAAGCTGAATGGCACGATGCACGATGGCGTCCTCGGCATCAAGGGTCAGACGGGCAACCTTAATGGCGGCACTGCAAAAGCGAACATCACATTTGATGCTAAAACGCCACTGCCCGAACTGGTGTTGCAAGCGGATTTCAATGACGTGCGCGGACTGACCAGCGATAATACCTACACGCGCAGCGGTTTTGTCTCATTCACCGCCCAGGGAGCCAGCACGGCAGCCCTCGCCGGGAGTTTAAACGGACTCATCTACCTGGATCTGGGGCCGGGACCCTTCGACTATCGCAATGCCGCAATCCTATCCTCCAGCATTGCATCGCAAGTGTTCAACACCTTGATTCCCGGCTCTACGCAACAGGTGCCGCAACTCGAATGCGGTATCACCGTAGGCGAATTCAAGGATGGCAAGGGTAAAACCCCGTATGGCTATGCCATACGCACGAACCAGGCCAATCTGCTGGGCCACCTGGATGTAAACTTGCAGAAAGAGACGATGCAGCTGGACTTCGAATCCCGCTCCCGGGAAGGCGTAGGTCTTTCGGTGGGCAACGTCATCTCCAACTCTATCGAGGTACGCGGCAGCATCTTGGACCCTTACATTGTACCCCGCGCCACCAGCCTTGCCTGGCGTGGCTGGGCCGCCTTCATGACGGGCGGCCTGTCTTTGGTGGCGGAGAGCGTACTGAAACGTGCGCTGGCCAGCGAAAACCCCTGCCCCCCGATTCAGAAACTGATCCGGGAAGAGATGTGCCCGACTAATCCCATCGCGGCGTCCTCACCGATGATGTGCCCAGAAGACCAGGTGGCGAAGCATGACAGACAGCGCTAAGCGGCGCGGCGCCGAGCACCCTGAAAGCCCAAATGACCCACTATTACCGATTCACAGCGAGCACCGCAGCCTCGCCGGTAAAGTGCGCTATACTATAACCTACTCATGGGGGCGATCTGGATTCGACGACGGATACAAACCCTTCAGGTGCATGCCGTGGTGGTAGCGAACCACGTTAATCCAAAGCTGCATTTTATTAGTTGCCAACGACGACAACTACGACATGGCTCTGGCTGCGTAAGCAGAAAGAAAAATGTTTCCAGGTGCTTCGGCCCTGGCGGTCTTTAGCAAGGTTCCAGCCCCGCGCTACTGACTGTCATACAGAACTGGATCGCAACCGGGTAGGTCCTGGGCCAGGTTGTTAAACAATGACAGGAATCGCCAATCACGTCCTGCCCGTTGGGCTGTGTGCGGCTAAATTAATTAACGGGGTCTAAGCATGTAGAGCCGAAGGCAGCGGTCTGGCGGACGCGGGTTCAATTCCCGCCGCCTCCACCATAAACACTTCCAGCAAGATCCAATTAAGTCCATAACGCCCTGTATATAGGGGCTTTTTTCGCTATGGTCCATCCAGAGACAGAGAGGTGCAGCAATATCCAGCGACATACCCCCATGGTGCTGGGGTATCTAAGGGGTAATTTCTGACTCTAGAAAGTAGATACCCGCATCTGGATTGAATGTTGCCCGCTGTTGATTCGATGGAGAAGACCAGTGCCCCTGACAGCTACCGGTGTAAAGCAAGCTAAGCCCAAGGACAAGCCATATAAGCTGGCAGACGGGGGTGGCCTGTATCTACTGGTTAATCCGAAAGGGGCCAAATATTGGCGATATAAGTACCGGTATGCAGGTAAAGAGAAAACGCTAGCCCTGGGCGTATACCCAGAAGTATCGCTAAAGGCCGCTCGCCAAAAACATCTAGCCGGGCGCGATCAACTATCGCAAGGAATCGACCCAGGAGAGCTACGCAAAGTTGAAAAGCTGACGCGCCACATCGCCAGCGCGGAGAGCTTCGAGGCAATAGCGCGAGAATGGTTCGCCACCAAGATGAGTGACAAATCGGAAAGCCATGCTAACCGCACCATACGCGCCCTGGAAAAAGATTTATTCCCCGCACTAGGCAGTCGCCCAATTGCGACCGTCACCGCCCTGAGTTATTAGCCGCTCTGCGTCGCATAGAATCTAGGGGCGCAATAGAAACCGCACACAGAGCCAAGCAAACTGCCGGACAGATATTCCGATACGCGGTAGCGACCGTACGAGCGGAACGTGACCCAAGCGGCGACTTGAAAGACGCGCTTTCCATGCAAAGCACCTGTCTTGTACCTCGGGTTCCCAAACCCGAGATTGAACAGAATGGGGTGGACAGTTTTCAACGCCAATCACCCCGATATCTGGACAGTTTTGCACGCCAACTCACACTCGACCTCGCGGCCCAGCGCTCCGATCCGCTCAAGCTGCGCCTGCAACCGGGCACCATCCGGGGATGCCAGGGCGAAGTACCCCTGCAAGCCTATACCATCCATGGGAACACCCCGATCCAGCAATCGTTCGGCGAGATCGAGCAGGCCATCAAACTTTGCATCGGAAAACTCGGTAAAGGTTTCGTTAAGGTAAAGAACGGCACTAGGGTCTGCCACACGAGCGGCATGAAAGGCGATATCCAGATACGGCTCACCCAGCACGGCAAAGCACGTGCTTCGCCTCATTTTTTCTTGCTTTCATTCGCATTCCGGCTAGGATCAACGCGACAAGATTATGTTAATACGCCAATTTTTACACTCGATTCTCCAACGATGTTCATTGGACTCACCGGATTTTCTGGGAAAGATCGTTGCTGCTGTATCTACTCGGTCTGTATCAGAGTTCGCTGAAGCCATGGCGTTCCTAGCCGCGCGAAGCGTAACGGTGGCCACAATGGCGGATTGATTCATGGGCGCCTTAACACCCAGTTAAGCGGCGACGTAGCCGAGGATCAAAATGTGAGTCACATTTTGATCACAGGTGCTTCGTCAAAATGAGCAAAGCGAGTGACGTCAACTGCATGTTAGGCGTCGTTGCTTTAATCATCTTTGTGCCCTTTAAATATGAACACGATCGTGGCGATAGTGCCTAGTATCCAAACAGCAACTCTAAGCACAACAATGGCGAGTACCAAATTGCTTTCAGAGGCCACCCCTAGCGGTTGGTTAAACTGCTCTGAAAACTGTATCGCACCGACGAGCATCAAGAACAAAAGCACCGATACAGCTGAATATAGAGTTGCAATTAAATACTGGAGCGATTTAGCAAGACGATGCCCTGCAAGATAAGAAGCAATAATTACCGCGAAAGTAATCGTCAACCAAAGTTCGAACTGCGTATTTACGCTACCAGTCACTACTTCATATAGCTGAATTAGTTCTTCGTTGTTTAGTTCTTCTCGCATGACGTACGCCTAACGCTCACATAAACGGTGCGAGGTACGGGCGCCCGGCAACCGATAGGAAGCGAATTTGATGTATTTTTTATGTAATTTATTACTACTTTGCTGATACATAACTACCCAATCCCCCACTAAATCCGCCTATAAGGCCTGTGACAATCGAATAGATTGGTATAAATAGAAAAGCTATCGCTGTTGTTGATGAAACATGCTCATTCGTATAGTACGCGTGTTGAGCGGTCCACGATCCCCAGACAATCATAAACAAGATTCCAATCAAACCGCCCCAGGCTATACCAACCGTCATACTGCTTTCTTTTTTTACATATGACTTAACTGCAAACCAGAGAATAAAGTATGGAATCGACCTAAATGCTGTAAGGAACGCATAGCCTCCAATACTAAAATGCTCAAAGGCGTCTATGTACGCATCTTTTACGCTGTAATGACCAACAACTACTGCCAAGATCCACTGAATTATATTCTCATTGATAAAAAGAGCCGCAAGGATTAGCACATAGCAATAATATTTCAATGAAAACACGCTCATTATAATTTCACATAACGCCTGCCGCAGCGGCGCACGAACCGTGCAGCGGTTTGGGCGTGCGGCCCCATGGAGGCGAACTGCCGGTTCTTGTTATGTGCTATACCGAACACCACTCTAATTTTGGAAAAGAGCAAGCTTTATCACCCCAAAGAAACCTGCGGCGAAGGATTGCCGGCACGCTTACCACGTTTCTTTCCAGGGCCTCAGTGCGACCTCGAATGCCCAGGTGGAACGGTGCTGACGATGAAGATGCAGGTAGGTCTCAGCTATTTGGTCCGGATCGACCATATTATCGTCTTCGCTGGGTCCGCCGAGCCAGTGAGCACGACTGCCATCCTCAAGCGTATTACCAATGGCTGAGTCGATAGGTACGTGAGCGACATGTATACCTTTTGGCCCCACCTCGCGCGCCATGCTCTGGGCGAGGCCCTTCTTCGCATGGCACGCCATCGCAAATGCTGCACTTCTCGGGAAACCTTTCAAGGCGGCGCTCGCGTTCGTGTAGAGAATAGTGCCACGCTGGGCACCATCTGGTATATCGCGCTTGAGCATACACCGGACCGCGCACCGGCCAACGAGGAAAGCGCTCAATGCGGAATTCTCGAAAACCTTGGCGACATGCGCAGGATCAGCATCGGTAATGTCCTTGCGGAAAATCTTCGCAAAACGCCCATCGATATTGTGAACCACGAGTTGAGGTGCACCTAG
>JABSPW010000187.1 GCA_013214285.1 Halioglobus sp.
AGGATGAGCGCTACGCCCACCTTATCGGTCGCGCCGTGATTCTGCCGCTGTCAGATCGTGAAATCCCCGTGATAGCTGACGAATACGTCGACCGAGAGTTTGGGACCGGTTGCGTCAAAATCACCCCTGCCCATGACTTCAGTGACTATGACATCGGTCGCCGCCACGGTTTGCCGATGGTCAGCATCCTGACCGAGTCTGCCACCATCAGCGATGCTGCACCAGAGTCGTACCGAGGCCTGGACCGCTTCGAGGCACGCGAGCGTGTAGTCGCGGACATGCAGGCGCTGGATCTGCTGGAACGGGTAGATGACCACACCCTAATGGTCCCCAAAGGTGACCGATCAAATGTGGTTATTGAGCCTTTGCTAACAGACCAGTGGTACGTCGATGCCCGAGAAATGGCCAAACCCGCCATTAAGGCCGTCGAAGAAGGCGATATTCGTTTCGTACCGAGGCAATGGGAGAACACCTACTTCGCCTGGATGCGCGACATTCAAGACTGGTGCATCAGCCGACAGCTATGGTGGGGCCACCGCATTCCCGCCTGGTACGATGAGGCGGGCAATGTCTATGTGGGCGAATCGCAGCAGGCCATACGGCGTGAGCATTCGATCGGCGACAACGTCAGTCTTCGCCAGGATGAGGATGTGCTTGACACCTGGTTTTCCTCAGCTCTCTGGACCTTCTCTACATTGGGCTGGCCGGAAGACACGGAGGAACTGGCAAGATACCACCCCACCTCGGTACTGGTCACCGGCTTCGACATTATCTTCTTCTGGGTCGCCCGGATGATCATGATGACGCTGCACTTTCGCGGCGAAGTGCCCTTTCGCGAGGTCTATGTCCACGGTCTGGTGCGCGATGCCGAGGGCCAGAAGATGTCCAAGTCCAAGGGCAACGTTCTCGACCCCATCGACTTAATCGATGGCATTGATCTCAAATCGCTGATCGATAAGCGCACCTCAGGCATGATGCAACCGCAAATGGCCAAGCGCATCGAAAAAGCAACATGCAAACAGTTCCCCGATGGTATCGCGGCCTACGGCACTGACGCGCTCCGGTTCACCTACTTCTCCCTGGCATCGACTGGCCGTGACATCAAATTCGATATTGGCCGCATCGAGGGCTATCGGAACTTCTGCAACAAGATTTGGAATGCAGCCCGCTACGTCTTACTCAACTGCGACGGCGAAGACTGCGGTGCCAGTAAGGATGCCTATGTAGAACTAAGCATGGCTGACCGCTGGATTTATGGTAGAGTCCAAGTGGCTGCGACTGATACTGCTCAAGCCATGAAGCAGTACCGTTTTGATCTCGCCAGCCAGGTCTTGTACGAATTTATCTGGAATGAATACTGCGACTGGTACTTGGAGCTCTCCAAACCGGTACTCTACGATGAGCACGCACCATTGGCCGCCAAACGCGGCACACGGCAAACACTGACCCGTGTGCTGGAGACATGGCTGCGTCTGCTGCACCCGTTGATGCCATTTATTACTGAGGAAATATGGCAATCTGTTGCACCTCTGGTCGGCGTGTCGGGCCCCACCATCATGCTCCAGCCCTATCCGCAACCTGTGGTAGACGGTGTAGACGATATTGCCGATGAAAACATTGAGTGGTTGAAGGCGGTGATGGAGGGCATTCGGACCATACGCGGGGAAATGAATATCTCGGCCGGCAAAGCGCTTACCGTCTATTTGCGCAGTTCCAATGCAGCGGATGAAAGAAGGCTATCTGAAAATTCGCAATACCTGAAAAAGCTGACTAAACTTGACAGCATCCGCTGGCTACAGGAAGGCGAGGAAACACCGGTAGCCGCCACAGCACTGGCTGGCGACCTTGAAGTCCTGGTGCCCATGGCGGGCATTATCGACAAATCGGTGGAAATTGCGCGACTGGATAAGGAAATCGGTAAATTGCAAAGCGATCTTGACCGGCTGATAACCAAGCTCAATAACAAAGATTTCATTGACAAAGCTCCGCCTGAAGTCGTGACGCGAGACAGGGAGAAGATGGAGGCACAACGACAAGCCCTTGAAGTGTTGGAAAAGCAGTTACATCGAATCAAACAGATCTGATCGTCAGCACGGAGCAACCCGCATGCCGGCCAGCCTTGCTTTGCAGGCCGGTGATAATAACATCAACTTTTCGAGGAACCCTGTATGAGTGACAGAAACACCGGCACAGTTAAGTGGTTTAACAACGCCAAGGGCTTTGGCTTTATTACACGACAGGAAGGAGATGACGACGTATTTGTGCACTTTAGATCCATACAGGGTGACGGGTTTCGCACCCTGAACGAGGGTCAGACCGTGGAGTTCACTCTGGTGGAAGGCCCCAAAGGTCTGCAGGCAGAAAACGTCCAGAAACTCTAATTCACTAGCCGGGATGTCCCGGCAGCAGATTACACACAATGTCCAGTCAGTCCCGGGGCCGCACCTCAGCCCCGCGGCTAAATGCCCTGCGCGCATCAGAACCTACGACTGTTCCGCACTGTTTTATCTTTGATGGTAGAATGCTCCGCGGCAAAAACGCATGCTTTAACCTGTGCCTTACTGTCTACCGATACTTTGTGAGAAAACCGATGAACTTGATATCCCAACTCATTATCAGCCTAGTGATTACAGCCATAGCCTCCTCAATCACCTCCATGATGCTGGAAGGCCAGACCCTGCAGTTTCTCAACCTGCCATTGACCATCGCTTTTTTTGCCGCCACAGCCGCTACCGCTATCATTGTCGGCAGCATGTCCGGCCCAGGAGTTGCTGCGACAGGAGAAGCGGACCATACTAAAAGTGCCGCGGCAGCAGAAGACCGTGAGCATGGAACGGTTAAGTGGTTCAACGTATCCAAAGGTTTCGGCTTTATCATCCGCGAAGACGGCGAAGAAATATTCGTACACTTTCGTTCTATCCGAGGTGAGGGGCGCCGCAGTCTGCGCGATGGCCAACGCGTCAGTTTTTGTGTTGTACAGAGTGAAAAGGGTCCGCAGGCAGAGGATGTGTTAGATGAAACCTGATGGAGCCATCACACAGAGATAACGATGTCCTGCCAGTAAAGCTGTATCATCCGGGCGCCTTCGCGCAGCAGTGTGTCCGCTGAAAGCGATTCATCCTCAAGCGCCATCTCTACGATGGCGTAACCGGCATCGATCGACAATCGCGATTGCATTCTAATCTGTTCATCCTCGTTCCGCTCCAGCAGGGATGCGACAGTCGTCGCGAACTGCGCTGCCATAAGACGATGCGACGACAGTCGAACATCCTGCAGGGGGGCCACTGCCCTCAAGGACTGAACTACTTCCAATCCACCCACCTGAGCACGCGTCACGTCATACGTTCGTGTGAGCAGCTTATCAATATTACCGATTAGGCCCTTTGGGCCATCGTCCCCAAGATACTCATCAAACCACTGTCGAAACACAGTATTCTGGCTGTCCATCAGACGGGCTCCCAAAGCATGCAGCACGGCGTACTTGTTGGGGAAATAGCGATATAAAGCTGGCACGGTAATACCGGCCCTTTCCGCAATCAGATTGGTCGAGATTCGTTCTACCCCTACCTTGACCAACAACTCCGCTGCTGCGCAAAGGATAGACTCATAAGTTCGCTTCGCCCGCTCTTGCTGCGGCTTGTTTTTCTCTAGCAGCTCTACCCGCTGCCTGACCTCTGTCATTGATGAGCCTTTAACGGACGTAATGTGTTGGAATCACCAGCGTGCCCACATCCTAACCCAGCGCGACCACCGCTACCAGTCGTGAATTTGTTTACGCTAACCAAAAACGAACGGTAGCGCCGGTCGACGCTCAATGCCACAATAGGGCGCTGCAGTATGACGCTATGGTCGGGGCCGCAACGGTGCGTCTCAGGTGGATTTTCACTCACTTACGCAGCAGGAACCGGCGTGAACGTCCCCGTTTTGGTTTAACCCTTCACAATCACGAGGAATCAAGTTGAAGAAGAGAAAAAGATATACCGAGCGTAGGTTTCGCGGTGTCACCATACCGACAAGCTCCCATCCTATGATTCGCCAGGTGAAGCGTCGGGGCGCCGACCCCACCATACACGGCAACAAGACCTGGAAGTCCAGTCGCCTGATTATCGACTACCTGCATAAGCATCCGCCTGAACACAACAAGAAAGTCCTCGATGTGGGCTGCGGCTGGGGCATTACAGGCATCTGGTGTGCCAAGGCGATGGGCTCCAAAGTGACGTCTATGGATGCGGATGCTGACGTTTTCCCTTACTTACAAGCCACCGCCCTGTTGAACGGTGTGGAAACTAAACAGCTGGTTGCCCGTTTTGAAGATCTCACCACAAAACAACTATCCAAGTATGACCTGCTGATAGGCGCCGATATCTGCTTCTGGGACGAATTGGTTAAGCCCGTCTCTAATATGGTCAAACGCGCGGTCAAAGCGGGCGTAAAAAAAATCATTATTGCCGACCCGCAGCGCGAACCTTTCTTTGAAGTCGCAGCACGTTGCGAGAAGCGGCACTACGCCGAGCTTATCGAATGGGAGGTCCACTCATCCCTGTCGGCCGAGGGCGCCTTGCTCATCATCGAGAACGCGTAACACGCTGGCTGCTTGCGGGGCGGCTGTTCCACCCCACACTGCAGAGGGGAGAGAGATCTTGCACCATGCTGGGCCATCAACTCTTCCTTTTTGCCAAAAAATTCCATTGCAACGGGTTATTTGGCTCTGGCAGTGGCCACGCCTTCCGTTCGATGCTATAACCGCGTCCGGATGCTGGGCTGCGCATCGTCCTATCCTCGGTTCCATACTGGCTCTCTCGATAGCAGCAAGCACAGGGGCTCGCCCGGATAAATGGGGTTTTGACTTGTTTCAGTGCTAACCTTAAGCGATCTGGATTATTTTTTAACAACCACCTCCGCAAGTCAGGGAATTTGAGATCACCATGAAACAACTGGGAGTACTGGACGCCGCCTTCGTCAATCTTGAGCAGCGCAATACACCACAGCACGTAGGAGGCATGGGTATCTACGACCCG
>JABSPW010000188.1 GCA_013214285.1 Halioglobus sp.
GTGGGTATTCCAGTGCGCTTGAGCAAAGACAGTCCAACCATGACATTGCAGTTCGCGAACGAACCAAGGCCAAAGCGGAATACAAGCAACTCAAGAGGAACATAGAGCGCCGACGCGCTGTAGCGGCCAGCGAACACACCACGCGGTCAAAGCGAGGCCTGGCCAAAAACGATAGTGACGCTCGAGAAAAAATTGACCGAGCGAGGGTCTCTGATGGGAAGGCCGGCAACGCCCTCAGGCAGTTGAGCGGCCGCTTCGTGCAGGCTGGTAGCCGGCTGCAGTCAGCCACTGTCAGTAAGAAATATCCCACGGGAATCTGGCTGCCCGGCTCCCGATCCCAACGCGATTACGTCCTCGCAATGGATGCCGGGCAAACCTCTCTCGGTAGCAAACGCTGGTTGCAATGGCCGGACCTGGTTGTCAGGCCCAACGAGCGCATCGCCATTACCGGTCCAAACGGCGCTGGCAAGTCGACCTTCCTGCGATCTGCCTTAGCTCAACTCAATGTTCCTTCAGGCCAAGCAATCGTTATGCCCCAGGAAGTCACCGTCAGTGATGCTAAGTTGCTGATGGCGGAAACTCGAAATTTGAATAGCACAGAGCTAGGGCATGCTATGACTATAGTGAGCCGTTTGAATTCACGACCCGAGCGGCTTTTAGAAAGTTGTCAGCTCAGCCCAGGGGAAACTCGCAAGCTACTACTGGCCTTGGGGATGGTTCGCCTGCCCCACATCATCGTCATGGATGAGCCCACCAACCACCTGGATCTCCCATCGATTGAAGCATTGGAAGCAGCACTGGCGAACTGTCCCTGTGCTGTGCTGCTGGTTAGCCACGATGACAGGTTCATCGAGAATGTTCAGGCTCGCCGCTGGGCAATCAGAAGGGATAATGGAGGCGACGCTACGTTACTCACCCATTGACGCCGGCAAGGCGCCAGTGAGCCACTTGAAAACGTCGACGAGCCACAGGCAGACCCTTAAGAAAGCCCCATCATGAGATTCACCCGTGTCCGGTGTGTGCCAGCTGTGGACATTCCGCCGAACTAATCAAAAGCGCCCCTCGCCTAAAAGGGTGCATGAGTGAGAGACACCATATGACTAGAGAAGGCACCCACAATAGCGAGCTTGGAAGCTGCGTTGACCATCTCTGATTAACGGGTCAGTTAGCTGTTGTCGGCCAATGGATCTGAATGATGACCAGTATGGGACTCTTTGCCTCAGACAGACAAAGCCCACCTTGATCTGTCGGTGCACCCGGCATACGAGGGCAATGCAGACCGAAGGGTTGGCTCACGCACCTGCAGAGTCGAGTCAACTGGGCCGATTTATTCGGTCCCGCCGGGCGTGCAGGCTCCGCCTTCGACTCGAAGCGGCCACTCGAGAATCTCGAACATCAGATTTGGAGGCTCGGGTCGGAATCGAACCGGCGTACACGGAGTTGCAGTCCGCTGCATAACCACTCTGCCACCGAGCCATTAAGGGGTTTGGAGCGGGAAACCGGGTTCGAACCGGCGACCTCAACCTTGGCAAGGTTGCGCTCTACCAACTGAGCTATTCCCGCGATACATGTCTTATGTTTCGCCACCGTCGTGGTCGCGCATGACCCTCCGTAACGGCAGGCGCCTATTGTAATCGCGACATGCCCACAGTCAAGTTGTATGCCAGAAAAAACGCATAACATATTGATTTATAGTGGGTTATCGTGCTCCTTGACAACCGCCCAGGCGGCCCTGAGGTAAACAATCATCGACCACAGTGTCAGCACCGCAGCGGTATACAGCACGAGATAACAAATTGCCAGCTGCCAGCCCTCATTGGTGGCTGGATCGATGGCCAGCAACCCGGTAATCGCGACCATCTGGAAAGCGGTCTTGACCTTGCCGATATAGGAAACGGCAACAGATGTCCTTTGACCAAGCTCTGCCATCCACTCGCGCAGCGCAGAGACGACGATTTCTCGCCCGATAATGATAGACGCGGCCAGCGTGAACAATAGCGACGCATGACGCTCGACCAACAGTACCAGGGCCGTGGCTACCATCAGCTTGTCTGCCACAGGATCAAGAAAGGCGCCAAGCGCTGTCATCTGACCCAATCGCCGCGCCAAATAGCCGTCGAACCAGTCTGTCAGCGCAGCAAAGCCAAATATAGCGGCCGCAAGTACCAAATGATGCTGAAACGGCAGATAAAACACCACTACCATGACCGGTATCAGCAAAATACGTAACAGCGTCAGAGCATTGGGAATCGTGATGCGCAATGGTCGCGGTATCCGTGGGCGATTGTCAAAAAACTTGCGTGGCAGCCGTGATACACGTTAATTTTAGAACCGATATTCATGGCTACGCGCAGGTCAGGCTTATTCTATTACGATCTCCACTTTGTTGTCTGCAATTAGCTGTTCGCCCATGATGGCGGTGTGCCGGCATCTCACCGCGAACACCGTGCTGCCTGCGGCAGTCCTGTCCTGCCTCCTCACGATTACGCAGAGCCTGGCCACACCGATATATCCCGATGATGTCCCGCAGCCGGGTCTGAGCAGCTTGTCCCTGGAGGATAAGCGCCGCTTTACTAAACGCCTAATGCAAACCGCACCGCTGTCAAGCGACAAACCAAGTGCGATTTCCGAACTGGCGGACCCTCTGGCCTTGGGCCACAAAACCGGTTTTTCCATGCTTCCCGAACGGGTGTACTTTATCGACCTCCTTGCCTCGCCGATACCGAGCTCCCCCAGTCTGGCCGACATCAAATTACCCGCAGGCGCCCTGCGAGGTATCGATATTCTCGAGGACCTGAACGCGCTGTTTCTCACCTACGACGGCCGGGCTTTTGACAACTCAATTCTGCAGGCAGAGGATTCAGAGATCACTCTACATAGAGGCGCACCGCGGACACACGAAGGGACGCCACTTAACTTATCGAATTTTGGCAAAATCTCTCATCGTCGTGCGCACTGATACCGCCGCACTGCGCGGCGTCTCAACTGATGAACGTTGACCGTGCACAAAGCAAGGGCCATTCAGTTTCCTGTATGCAAATAATCATATATTTGCTGAGCCAATGTCTTGCTGATGCCTGCGATCTTTTTCAACTCGTCCACACTGGCGTTTTTCACACCTTCAGCGCTTCCAAAGTGCCGCAGTAACAAGCGTCTCCTGTTGCTGCCGACACCCGGGATTTCCTCTAGCACAGAGCGCTGACGCGCCTTATCGCGCCTGCCCCGATGGCCCGTAATAGCGAAGCGGTGCGCTTCATCGCGCACCTGCTGTATCAGATGCAGAGCCTGGTGATCCGATGGCAGTGTTTGTGCTTTTCCCGTACTGCCGTGTACAAGCGTTTCCAGCCCTGCCTTGCGAGTTACTCCCTTCGCTATACCGATCACCTCGACACCACTCACCTGGAAGTTTTTCAGTACAGACAAGGCTTGAGACACCTGTCCTTGTCCGCCGTCGACAAATAGAATGTCAGGCATCGACGCTTCACTATCGCTCAGACGCTTATAGCGCCGCTCCAATGCCTGGCGCATTGCGGCATAGTCATCCCCCGGCGCAACCCCCTTTATATTGAAGCGCCGATAATCAGATTTACGTGGCCCGTGCTGGTCAAATACAACACAGGACGCGACAGTCGCCTCACCCGAGCTGTGGCTGATATCAAAACACTCCACTCGCTCAGGCAATTGTGCCAAGCCAAGCGCATCTTGCAGGGCTTGGAGGCGACCTAAAACAGTTTGACGGTCGGCAAGATGAGCCGCAAGGTTGGTCTCTGCAGTCTGCAATGCTAACTTCAACCATTTCGCCCTAGACTCACGCACCCGATGCGCGACCCTAACCTGCCGACCCGCTTGAACGGCAAGTGCCGACGCCAACACATCCTTACTCTCCGGCTCAACATTGACAATGATCTCCGTCGGCACCGTATGTGCCCCACCGAGATAGAACTGCGGAATGAAAGCTCCTAATACCTGAGCCGCGTTCTCTTGCAATTTAAGCGGAGGGTAGTACGTACGGCTGCCCAATACCCTAGCGCCACGGACAAACAGCACCTGAACGCAAGCCCGGCCATGCGAGGTAACTGACGCCAAAATATCCAGATCTCCGCTAACACCCTCGATGCCCTGGCTCGCTTGCACGTGCTGCAACTGCACCAGCTGATCGCGGTACTGAGCAGCCGTTTCATAATCAAGACCCCTGGCGGCCTGCTCCATATCATCAGCTAAACGTGTCATCAATTCCTGTGACTTACCGCGCAAAAACAGGCTCGTATTCTCTACCTGTTGCCCATAAGCCGTTTCACTGACGAGACCCACACACGGTCCGCTGCAACGATCAATTTGATACTGCAGGCAGGGTCTCGAACGATTACGGAAATAGCTGTCTTCACACTGGCGTACTTTGAAAATTTTCTGCAAAAAGTGCAGTGAATCACGAACAGCGCCGGCGCTGGGATAGGGACCAAAATAGGTCCCCTTACGACGCTTGGTCCCGCGATGCAGAGCGATCCGCGGAAACTTATCTTCACTAGAAAGAAAAATATAAGGGTAAGACTTGTCATCTCTAAGCAAAATATTATAGGGCGGTTGGTAGGACTTAATCAGGTTGTGCTCAAGCAGTAGCGCGTCGACCTCAGTAGTTGTCACCGTCACTTGAATATCAGCGATACGACCCACCAACGCCAGCGTTTTGTCCGTCAAACCGCGGGCGCGAAAATAGCTACCCACCCGATTTCTGAGATTCTTGGCCTTACCGACATAGAGCAATCGACCCTCCATATCATACATTTGATAAACACCCGGACGTGTAGTCAGCGTATTCAAATATGCCTTATGATCAAAGTGAATCATCGTCAGATTCCGTATACGCGCGGCTCCATCTCTAACGCTATGCCATAGGTCTCGCGCACTGATTCAGCAACGTCACTGGCTAAGGTCAGTAATTTTTTACCGTCGCTATGTCCATTTTTCGAAGCATAGTTCACAAGTACTAAAGCGTGTTGATCATGAACACCAA
>JABSPW010000189.1 GCA_013214285.1 Halioglobus sp.
ATTTGCCCCGCGGATACCTTTCTTGTAGTACTCAAGTTGTCGTGTGACATACCAGTCCGGTAAGCCGGCCAGGCCCGGCGCATTCATATCGGGATTACCTTCGCCCTTTGCGCCATGACAGGCAGTGCAAGTGGCAAACAGAGCTTTGCCCGCTGCCGGGTCCCCGGGTGGGCGACCTTTCACCTCTGCCCAGGTTGGGTTCTCCGCTACCCAGGCATCGTAGGTTTCCTGATCATCAACTTCGACATAACCGCGCATGGCGTAGTGCCCGATGCCGCAGAGCTCCATGCAGAGAATGTCATAGCGCCCCTTTTTGGTCGGCTTGAACCAGGCGTAGGTGACCATGCCTGGCACGAGGTCCATCTTCACGCGGAATTGAGGCACCGCGAAATCGTGTAACACATCCTTGGAGCGCAGCAGCACTTCGACCGGTTGTTCGATAGGCAGGTGCAGTTCATTGCTTTCGATAAGCACGTCGTCTAGCCCGGCGGGGTCATTGGGGTTCATGCCAAAGGGGTTATCCGGGTCGATATACTTGTTGTCCGCCTCACCTAAAATGCCGTCTTTGCCTGGGAGGCGGAAATTCCACTGCCACTGCGCGCCAAGCACCTCAACCTGCAGCGCATCCTCCGGCACTTCGATGAATCGGGCCCACACCACCAGGCCCGGCGCCAGCATGGCGATCACACCAACGGACGTAATGACGGTCAACCAGGTTTCAAGTTTCTTGTTTTCGGGTTCGTAGTGTGCACGTTGGTCAGGTTTGTAGCGATAGCGGTAAACACACCAAGCCATAAACAGGTTCACCGCGATGAAGACGACCGCGGTAATGTATAAGGTGACATCAATGGTGAAGTCGATTTCCCCCCAGTCTGCTGCGAGGGGTGTCAGCCACCAGGGGCTGAGCCAGTGAAACAGGATTGAACCAACGACCAGTAGAACCAGTGCTACTACAAGTTTCATTCAAACTCCTTTATCCCGCCGCCTCTGGCGCAGGCCGCAGGAATATCACGCTTTTGAAGTATTCTTCTTACTTATTTTTAAAGTGCGCACGTGTAGTGCGCCAGGCGGTACCCTTGATCAATTGCTCAAAACGCCCCCTGACACGCAGGAACCATCCGGGAGCCGAATGCCCCTCGCCAGCCGCAACCAGTTTGGGGTGCTCGCAAATGACCTCTTGTAAGAGGTGCTCCTGGTCAGCGCTGACATCGACCAACAACACGTGCTTGCCCGCACGTAAGGTGTCCTGGAAGCGCTTGAAATCGTAATTGGGTTGTTGGATACCGATGAAACCACCCTCCCAGGTGCAGAAACCCAGGACAATAATAGAAAGAAAGATCGGTGGCACCCAGGTGATGGTTTCGGGGAGGCCGGTTGCCCAGGCGATAAGCAGAATAAAAGCAGCGGCGATGACGCCGACGACAGCCCCGAGCTCTGTTCCGTGCACCACATCTTTGCGCAAGACAGCTTCAACATCGTTGAGTCGGTGCGCCTTCATACCCGCGTCGTCTTGGCTTAAAACGTGAATCTGCGGTGTAGTGACGCCGGCACTCTCGAGTTGTTGTTCGACAATTTCCAAATCCTCGAGGTCATCGCTGATATAGAACTGGCGCTTCATACGGCCCTCCCATGCAGCTCTTATAGCACGTGGATCGGGGAGTGCGACATGCGCAGGGTTAAAGTATCTGCACGCCTGTTGCGGTTGCTCTAATGAGGACTCACATTGTGTGCCGCCGAAAAACTGTCGTGCACACCTTGCAAACCCTGCCCCGACCTTCGATTTGAGTATAGCACCGGCGAGGCCCGAAGCTAGTGGGAGCGCAGGGCTGCCGTGAATCGCAGGTGTTTTAATTGCCCAAAGAAATAATGATAAGATTTCTTTAGTGCGCAAAAGCATAAAAACAGGGAATAAGAGCGATATTTTTAGAAAGATGATGGTCTGTTAAACGGCGAATAAGGTGTTTTTAAGACTGTTTTGCTTCTAGCGCACTCATTTATATACTAATAAGAGTTAAGAGCCAGTCGTTACCAAAACAATTTTGCCCATATGCTCGCCGCTCTGCATGCGCTCATGCGCCGCCTCTGCCTCAGACAGCGGGAAGGTGCTGTCGATGATCGGTCGTATGCTGCCGTCTTCCAGGTGCGGGAAGACATGGGCCATGATGTCCTCGACCATGACGGCTTTCTGCTCGAAACTCTGCGCGCGCAAGGTCGAACCCGTCATTGTGACGCGTTTCATCAACAGGGCGGCAAAGTTCACCTCGGCTTTAACGCCTCTCATAAAGGCGATGCTGACGATGCGTCCCTCGGCAGCGGCGAGGTTGAGATTCTTCTGGATGTAGTCACCACCGATCATGTCGAGGATGACATCGATCCCGTTGGCCAGCCCGAGTTCCAGGAGTACCTCTTCGAAGTCATGGGTCTTGTAGTTGATTGCGCGCGTGGCACCTCGCGCCTCGAGGGCCTCGCATTTT
Source organism: Halioglobus sp. (assembly GCA_013214285.1). Classification (GTDB taxonomy): domain Bacteria; phylum Pseudomonadota; class Gammaproteobacteria; order Pseudomonadales; family Halieaceae; genus Marimicrobium. Next base: position 2,475 of record JABSPW010000189.1, read on the forward strand.
GCATCGGTACCGGCGGTGGTGTACACCTGCGCTCCCATCGCGGCACAGATCATGATACCCACCGTGCCCATGCCACTGGCGCCGCCGTGAATGAGCACCCTCTCTCCACGCTTCAACGCGGCGCGCTGGAACAGGTTGTGCCACATGGTCAACAACGCTTCCGGTAACGCGGCACCCTCGGCATCGCTGAAGCCCGACGGGATAGGCAGGCACTGGCCCACGGGAGCGACCGCGTATTCCGCGTAGCCACCCCCGTGGGTGAGTGCGCAGATACGATCGCCGACCTGCCAATTCGATACCTCGTCACCGGTGGCAGTTACAATACCCGCTACTTCCAGTCCGAGGATGGGGGAGGCATCTTCCGGCGGGGGGTAGTGTCCTGCACGCTGCATCAGGTCAGCGCGATTAACCCCGGCGTTATGTACCCTAATCAGGACCTCCTTGGCGCCGGGCGTTGGCACTGGGCCTTGGGCTAGATAGAGGCTCTGGTTATCCGCGTTGACCTCTACGTGCTGACAGTGCTCGGGGGTTGGTCGTGAATCACTCATGCTATCGCATCTCGCCTAAGGGGGGACGTGCAAGAGTATACGGGCTCCATGACAGCTTGTACTGCGGTATTCAGTCGGCGTTGGATCGCACTGCGCCGCTAGCCAGTTTCGCGGCGACCGCGGCTTCGGAGAAGCCGAACTGTCGCAGAATTTCTTCCGTGTGTTCGCCGATCTCGGCCGCGTGATTGCGAATTTCGCCGGGGGTGCGGCTGAACCGTGGGCCCGGTGCAGGCTGCCATACATCGCCGTCATCGACGAAGGTTCCTCGAGCCTGGTGATGGGGGTGATGGCGGACTTCGCTCATTGACAGAACCGGTGCGTAGCACACATCGTCGCCTGCCATGATCTCATCCCACTCGTCCCGTGTTTTGCGTTTGACGATGTCTGCCATTTTTGCCTTCATGGCCGGCCAGCCTTCCGCGTCGAACTGGTTCTCAAAATACTTCGCGTCATCCCCCAGCTTTGCCAGTAGCGCGCGATAGAACTGTGGCTCAATAGAACCCAGTGAAATGTACTTGCCGTCCGCAGTCTCGTACACCTCGTAGAAGTGCGAGCCGGAATCCAGCAGATTAGTGCCACGCTCCTCGTGCCAGAAACCTACCTGTTGTGCCGCGAAGGTGCTGGCCATGAGGGTAGCCGCGCCGTCGATCATCGCGGCGTCCACTACCTGGCCCTTGCCGGAGGATTTTGCCTCCAGCAGAGCGCAGACCATGCCGTAGGCCAGCCATAAACCGCCACCGCCGAAATCGCCCACCAGATTGAGCGGAATGGCGGGCTTTTCGCCCCGGCGGCCGATCGGGTGCAGGGCGCCACTGAGCGCGACATAGTTGATGTCGTGTCCCGCTTCCTTTGCCATGGGCCCCTCCTGACCCCAACCTGTCATGCGGCCGAAGACCAGAGCCGGGTTGCGTTCGAGACAGGTGTCCGGCCCCAGGCCCAGGCGTTCCATCACACCCGGGCGATTGCCTTCGAGCAGGGCATCGGCCTTCTCCAGCAGATCCAACACGGTGGCCACACCCTGTGGGTCTTTGAGGTTGATACAGATGCAACGCTTGTTGCGGTTCAGGAAGTCAAGTTTAAGGTTGTGCACCGCAGTAAAGAGACTGCCGCCGGGGCGTTCTACCCGAATGACATCCGCCCCCATATCGGCCAACAACATGGCGGCAAAAGGTCCTGGACCGATGCCGGCAATTTCTATAACAATGAGCCCCTGGAGTGGTCCCATGGCAGTGTCCCCCGTTGATTTTCAGTGGTGATGAAGGTTGCCGCGTGACGCTTGCCGCGGCAATGGCAGTACAGGCCTCAGGGGCTGTCCTTGCAGATCAGCCGTTCGAATACCCCACGCGCCTCCTCCAGCTTGGCAAACACGGGGAACCCCTTGTCCAACGCCCAGCTAATGGTAAGGATATTCAGGGTGCCGACCACCACTGAGGCGAGTATCTCAGGGGAGAAGTCGGTGTTGATGTCTCCGAGTTTGCGGCCGGCGTTGATCAGCCCGACGAAACCTTCGATGGCGGTATTTCCCAGCTCGGCCTGGGTCTCCCGATCCTGGGCGATGACCGAGGGGCCGATAACAATCAACTGCCGATCAATCTCGTTCATGCCGGCAAAATTGGACTCGATATAGTCGATCATGGCCTCGAGGCGGTCGCGGGTGGTGGGCTGGTTGGCCATCAGCTCCTGCAGCATGGGGCCCATTTGGCTGTACAATCGGGAAATGCCCAGGCCGCCTAACAGGGCGTGCTTGTTGGGGTAGTGGCCATAGAACGTGCGCCTTGCCACGTCTGCTTCTACACAAATCTGCTCAATGCTGGTTTCCTCGATGCCCTGGCGTTGAAACAGGATATAGGCTGCATCCTCAATACGACTGCGAATCTCCTGTTTGCGCTTTTCACGGCGTCCCAGCGGCGCTTCGGCGATGTCCATGAAATTTCCGTAATGCAGGTTGCATTTGGAAAGGCATTAAACTAGATTGTATACAAA
>JABSPW010000190.1 GCA_013214285.1 Halioglobus sp.
ACAGGCGAATAGTGTGATGATCACTGACAGAGAAATTATCGGCGGTAATCACCGTGTCACGCAGTATGGCCATGCGCCGGTCGAAGTCAGTTGGCCAGGCATCCGCCAGCGCCTGAAATAGACCCAGGGCGACGAGCAGTTTCCCCACACTGCCCACATTCTGCCTAAGGTCCTCCTGATACGCCCCGTAACGGGGACTATCAATCGTAGTGAGATCAAGTACCGCTACCCCGTATCGCTCCAGGTTTTCTCCGAGCAAAGCCTCAATATCACGGGTCAATGCGGGGTCAGGTGGGGGAATTTCTATCTGCTGTCCCAACAAACGCAAATCGACCTGAGCTGTACTCAATAACGCGCCGGGGGGTTGCTTACCGCCCGCAGCCAGCCCCTCGTTGGCCAAGCGCGCACCTTCTACTCGCCGAATACCCGTCTCCGCATAGCCATCGAGCGGATACGCGGAGACCGCAGTTGCTGCACACTGCAATACCGCGAGAAACCACAGTGGAACCAGCCGAGTTATAATAGTCATGGGGCGGTACTCCTCTTTGCACAGTTTTTCCTGCCGCGAACAGCCTCGTCACGTTATCCATCATAGTCGTGAATCCCACGGGGTACCAATACTGCACCGGGTACCGATGATAGTGCTATCATCTCCTACGGCACTCCGAAACGATACTCATAAACCATGAGCTTGTCAGCACGCATATTTCTCGGCCTGGGCTTGGGCATAGCCACGGGGCTATTTTTCGGAGAACTGGTTTCAGGCCTTGAAATTTTTGGTGACATCTTTATCAAATTGCTGCAAACGACGGTGTTGCCCTACATCGTCTTGTCGCTCATATCCGGTATTGGTCACATGGCTTTCGGCCAGGCACGCACACTAGTTCTCCGCGGCACACTTGTGCTATTGCTTATCTGGGCCCTGGGGATGCTACTAATCTTCATCGCGGCGCAGGCATTTCCAACGCTAGAGACCGCATCTTTTTTCAGCAGCGTCGCGCCCCACCAGCCGTTGCAGACCAATCTTGTGGAAGTGTACCTACCCGCCAATATTTTTTATTCGCTGTCGAACAACTTCGTACCGGCGGTGGTGCTTTTCAGTATCCTAATGGGATTTGCTCTGATTTCTGTCAAAGACAAAGACGGTGTACTACTGGTATTCGATAGCCTTGTGTCTGCGCTCGCCAAAATCAACCGTGCGATTGTGCAATTGACGCCCTACGGAATCTTTGCGATCGCCGCGGCAGCAGCCGGGACCATGACCATAGAGGAGGTCGCTCGCGTACAGGTCTACCTCATTACCTATATCAGCCTTGCGCTTTTAATTACATTCTGGATTTTTCCGGGGTTGGTAGCCGCACTATCTGGGATTCCCTTCGGATTGGTTCTAAGTACTTTCCGCGACACGTTGGTAACAGCCTTTGCTACGGGCAACCAGTTTGTCGTTTTGCCGCAAATAGCCGAAAACTGCAAGAAACTGGTGAGAAGCCACATGAAATCCGCTATCGATACGGATGCCGTTGTAGATATTCTTGTGCCTGTATCTTTCAACTTTCCCTCCCTGGGGAAGCTACTGGTTATTCTCTTCATTTTGTTTGCTGCCTGGTTTAGCGACACAGAAATGAACCTATACGATAGTGTGAACCTGGCCTTTACGGGGCTATTCAGCTTGTTTGGCAGCATCAACGTAGCGGTACCCTACCTTTTGGATACCCTGCAAGTGCCCGGCGACATGTTTCATTTGTTCCTGGTAACAGGTATTGTCGTGGGCCGCTTTGGAGCCATGCTGGCGGCGCTGCATATTATCGTGCTCAGCATACTTGCCACGCTGGCACTGGCTGGAGCGCTCCGCTTCGACCTGCGAAAACTTTTGCAATACATCATTATTACGACGCTTGCGATGCTAGTTCTGGTTATTGGCCTGCGAACCTATTTCATAGCTTTTGTTCCAGAACCCCCTACACGAAGCTCTGTACTGGCTAGTGTCCAGCTGATGGAGACACGTGTGCCAGCAAACATTCAAACCGCTATTCCAGACCCTGTTGACGTAAAACTGGCCGGCTCAAGGTTAGATCACGTGTTAACGACAGGGCTATTGCGCGTGGGTTATCGTCCCAACAATTTGCCTTGCAGTTTTCTGACATCTGAAGGTGAATTGGTGGGTTTTGACGTAGAAATGGCGCACATTCTGGCGGAGGACATTGCTGCCAGTCTGGAATTCGTGCCCTTTGATTTCGACAAAATTGACCGCATGCTCGCTTCCGGGCAGATCGATCTGGCGATGTCATGTATCGCAGGATTGCCGGACCGCTATACCAAAGCTTCTTTCTCCCGTCCCTATCTGGACCTTACGTTGGCACTAATCGTACCCGACCATGATAGACGATTGTTCGAGGGTATCGATAACTTGCGAGAAAACAAGGACCTCACTATCGCCATGATAAGCAGCCACTATTTCGAACCTCTTATACGGTCGCTGCTGCCGAACGCTGGCATGGTGTTTCTAGACTCTGCTGAGGATTTCTTTGATGGCAATAGCCAGGGAGCGAACGCCTTATTGCTTTCCGCTGAAGAAGGTGCGGCGTACAGCTATAGATATCCACTCTACACGGTAATACGGGTCGACAATGGTGCTATTCAAATTCCGGCCGTGTACGCGGTACCCAAGGGCGATATCGAGACGATGGAATTCGTCAGTAACTGGGTCTACCTGAAACAGAAAGACGGCACCATTGAGAGACTTTACGACTACTGGATGCTCGGCGGCGCAGCAAAAACTCGACAACCACGATGGTCTGTCATCAGAGATGTCCTGGGTTGGATTGAGTGAACCGGACCACCTAAAAAAACCGACAAGTTTGAGTGCGGTCAAAGCCGTTTGCATTTGTACATGGGGCAACATAATTGCCATCAAAACCCAGCCTGAAAATGCGGCGAAGCGTCGGTATTACCGCTCTCAAAGCACAGATCGAGGCCAATCGCATCTGCACACATTACTGTCAACAGTCAATGGGCTATTCATGCCTCTGAAAAAAAACGTCGGAGTCGCGAAAATGGAGCGCTTTCAATTGGATCAACGGGCAGTCAGGACACCATTAATCTCACCCGACGCGGACAACCCCTTCACAAAATCCTCCATTCCGACCTAGAGAAGACTGCCACACAAAAAGGTGACGTGATGCACAGTTTCGCGCAATGGATGGCATTTTTCTGGACCCATCGCACAAAGTGGAAACGCGGCTATCCGTTGCAGACATCAGAAGCAATATGGTGCTATCTGTGTAAGAGTCTGGAGACGTCATGCCCCACCCTCACGCTACCGCGAAATACTTTCCAAATCGGCCAGCCATTGTCATGGGGGACTCGGGCGAGGTCGTTACCTTCCAGCAATTAGAGGAACGTTCTAACCGGGGGGCCCATTTGTTCCGCTCGCTTGGTCTACAGGCCGGAGACCACATTTGTATGATGATGGATAACAATCGTTATCTGCTCGAGATTGTTTGGGCAGCGCAGCGCAGCGGATTAATCTTCACACCCATTAATACGCATATTGAGAAAGAAGACATTGTCTATATTGTCGGCAACTGCAATGCGAAGTTATTCATTGGCTCGATAGAATGCGTCGATAGTGCCGAGGCAATTCTTTGTGAACACAATTCAGTAGATCATTTCTACATGGTGAAAGGTACCCGCGCGGGCTTTCGGTCGTGGGAGGCGGATTGCAGCAAACAACCAGACACCCGGATCGTCGATGAAAGTAACGGTGTACCGATGATCTATTCCTCCGGAATCACCGGACTTCCCAAAGGCATAGCTATCGCTCCAGACAGCGATAACGTCAATACGCCGCCCATGTTGGTGCCTTACCTGGCCCGCACCTTCGAATTCGATGAGAATACAGTCTACCTTTCTCCATCTCCCCTGCACCATGCGGCACCGCTTTACTTCACCATGATGACGACATATCAGGGTGGCACCACCGTGCTGATGGAACGCTTCGAACCAGAAACAGCGCTGAAACTCATTGAGCGCCATCGAGTTTCACACAGCCAGTTTGTCCCCATCATGTTCACGCAGATGCTGAAGCTGCCGCCGGCACTGCGGGAGTCCTATGATATGTGCTCCATGCGCACAGCAATCCACGGTGCTGCTCCCTGCCCCATAGAAATCAAAGAGCAAATGATCGATTGGTGGGGAGACGTTCTGATCGAGTATTACTCCTCCAGTGAGGGTGTCGGTATGACAGTCATTGATTCCCTCGACTGGCTCGACCACAAGGGCTCGGTAGGCAGAGCACTTGTTGGTAATATCCACATTGTTGGAGACGATGGAACCGAATTGCCACCGAACGAGGTAGGCACCGTGTATTTCTCAGGAAAACATCTCAAATTTACTTACCACCGCGAACCCGATAAAACGTCAGATGCCTATCACGAGCGTGGCTGGGCCACCGCAGCAGACATAGGGTATGTTGATACGGATGGCTTCCTCTACCTCGCAGATCGGCAGACATTCGCAATCGTCAGCGGAGGTATCACCATATACCCACAGGAGCTGGAAAACATTCTTGCCAGCCATGATAAGGTAGCGGATGTTGCAGTAATCGGTATTCCCAGCGAGAAATTCGGCGAGGAGGTAAAAGCTGTTATTGAGCCGACCGCATGGTCAGACGCCAATACCGAAACTGCAGACGAAATCCTCGAGTGGCTCAGCGGCCGGGTTTCCTGGTTCAAAATGCCCCGGTCTCTTGACTTCCATCCGAAGTTACCGCGCTTCGACACTGGCAAATTACGTGCGGCGGCGGCTCCTCCAGTGTTTTCAACAGGGCGTCTATCGTAAGGAACATGTGGGGCTCAAAAGTACGGGAACGACAAAAATGATGGCATTTAAGCCGTTAAACTGTCA
>JABSPW010000191.1 GCA_013214285.1 Halioglobus sp.
CGATGAGTTTGTCGTATACCGTATACCCCGATCCGCCTGAACCGCGCCCCAACTGGCCTTTTACTTCAAAACGTTGATTACCCTCTTCATCAACCGGGAGTTGCACAAGGTCTGATAAATGTGGCACATCTTTATCTTCAAATAATCCAGATTGCTGTTTTTGATATTCGTCATCGGTAATCGTGCCAACCAGGTAGTTCCGCTGACTGGTTAAATCTGCAGAATCCCCATCATCGATGGTCGCATCCATTTTATTTGTAGTATCTGTTTGTTTTTCACTCACAAGTCGATTATTGAACAAGAGACACGCAGAGTCAACTGAAGAGGGCAATGATTCCTTCAAGTTCGCGGTGCAATTTACGCAATATAATAAGATATTCGAACAAACTACATATGAATATTAGTCATAACGATTGGTATAATATATTTATGGAGTCACAATGGCTCATATGTCAGCAGGGTGAATACGGACTGCACAGCAAAAACCAATGGTCTTGCTCAAAACAACTTTTATGGGCATTTTCTTCATCTGAGATAATAAACGACACTCTCTTTGTCATATTCAAAGATAGATTTCTTATACTTTCGAGAGTCTTCTAGTTCCTCGTAAATAGAGGCCTAGACTTACTATTTACCCACAACGCTCATTGCATTGGAATTACATGACACAGTTATTCATCCTCGTTCTTTCCCTCACCTGCTGTGTGTCTCTGCATGCAGCAGATACAGCATCAGCCAACCTCTATTGGCCCGGAGATTTTGAACATGGCATCTATGGCGGAATGTATAGCAATAAGGTCAATGTAAAAATCAGTACAAAACAGAATCACAGCCAAAACGGCAGGTCATCATGGGAGTTAAACAAGGGGTATCAGCATCTCGAACTCTTAGTTTCTGGACACCGATCCTACTCACTTTCATTTTGGGCTCTCAGCAATCATCAACAAACACCATCTGAAGGATACTTCCGCTTACACCGCCGCCATAGCGGCACGATCAGAGCTGTTGACCCCACCATCCGACGCGGTGTGATCCTCGAATGGGATGAACCCTAAGTGGCCAGAGAAACGAATTCCCCGAGGCGACTGCAGTCGCCCCGGGGATTGCTAATCAGACGCCACTAAGGCAGTTCGATACGCTGTTCCGCATGCGACTGCGGCCAAGTTTGATAGCCACTGTGATTATAACCAACCGCAGTAATGGTAGCCGAACCTGAAGCGATAGCACTGCGAGAGCGATCCCATTTCAACATAAACCCATCATCCGCAGCAAAACTCTCTCCGATTGGATGCCAATCGCAGTAGTACACAACCCGTCGGGTATTATCGCTCGCCGAAACCCGCAAGTTCAGCGTGGTGCCGGAAATCTGCGGCTTAGCCAGTTTGAGTTCTGGTCGCACCGTATAGGGTTCGTAGGCCGCTGGCGCCGGGCCGGCCACATAACCGTAAGCGAAGAGCGTATGAAGATTCTGCTGACTAACGGTAAATTCGGAACCAGCAATCGACCAACGATTCTCAAACCGCGCCTCGCCCTTGGGCCAAGAATCATGCGTAAATTTCGGGTAGGCCGAGAGCCAGCCCCATGGTTCGTAACCAGCGCCTTTGGGCCCAACCCAGGGCCTCATCCCACTATAATAATGCGTCAGACCATCTATGATGGGATTACTGTAGACCATGCTATTAAGGTCAAATTCAGGAGCGTAGAAGGAATCAAGGTGGAACACGGCCGTGGTTGGTTTTTCACCCAAACCAGTTACCCACACGGTATTCGTTTCATTGCCACCAAGAAAATAAGCCACCGTGGTATGGACCCCATCGAGATACTTCTGCTTACCGGTGAAACCGTAGGCGTAGGCCAACATATGAACACGCGGTGTACTGTGCGAACCCAACATATAGTTGGTCTTCCAGGCCATGGCGAAACGGAAACCGCGCCGCTCGACTGGATTGACCATACCATCGGCCGCATCCACAATCGACTTACGCACCAAGCCATCCCGCAAGCCACGATCGAGCCCAGCATGGTCATCAGGAAGCAAAGCATAGACAGCAGCCGCCTGTTCCCAGGGCCGCGAACCTGCCGTTGGCAGCCAGCGATTGATCTTGGCGAATGACTGCTTGAAGGCTTGTTGGTAACGGCCTTCGCCAGTGAGTGCATAAAGACAAGCTGCCGAAAGCGCACGATATTCGTCTCCACCCTTATTCTTTTCGGCCCAAGCGAAGGCCTCCTCGGCTTCACTGCTATACAGTGCGATGTCCTTGCTGTGTTTGCCTGCATCAAGTGTACTCAGCTGCTTTGCGTACAATGCCGCCATACCAGCATAATTATAGGTGGCATCGGGGTGCTCAGCAGAAACCGACCACGGCCGTTTACTCATCCACGATGGTCGCGCATTCGCACCGCCCTCCTGGCCGGTGTAACCACCTGGGCAACCACCGCTACCAAGCCCCTTCTCCTTAAGCTCAGCTCGCGCACGACGGTAGAAATCGATCTGCCAACGCGCTTCATCGAGCAAATCCGGGATCCCGTTCTCACCTTCCTCGATCCACTTACCATCAACCCGATAGCGATTGCCGATATCTCCGTCGGCAAAATTTTCCGGCTTGAGTTGATAAAGGAGTAGCAGTGCGAAGGTGATCTGATCGTGACGGATATACTTATCCCAGTCACCAGCATCGTGGTAATAGCCCCACACATCCTCTAAGCGAGGCTGACCCTGATGCTTGAAACGGCCGTGGTGCGTAGGATCGCGATCTGAGGCATTATAGAAGACCACTACATCATCAGGGTGATGAGAGCGCCGCCACACATAACCTGGCCACATTTCCTTATCAACACCGGAACGCTGCGCAAAGAGGCCACGAGAAGCCGCGTAATAGGCATCACGCAGCGCATTGTCACCAACTTCAAATGAGAAGGACCGACCAACACCCGGCACTACCACCATATATTCGCCAGCGGTGGTAAAACTGCTGAAATCACACTGCCACACATCGGCAAATGTGAAGTTGCCATGTTTTCCGTAAGGCGCTTCCTTGGCCACTTTATCCTTGCCAGCCCTGCTATCAGGATCGGTGCGCTTTTTGCGCTTTTCGATACGGCCTTCAAAAACTGCGTCAGCCAAACTGGTAGCACCCCAAGGCAGGAGCAGAAAGGGCTGACCGTCTAAAGCAGACAAATCAAGCCCGCCATCGCGATGAGGCGCATGATTGAAATCGCCCATCCATTGCGAGAGGTAGGCATACTTCGGGCTATTGGTGGCAAAGCCAACCTGGTTGACATGGATGAGTGGTGTACGCAGCGTGAGCTCATTGAGGGTGAACTGCACCTGATTGTGATTGTTCGCCGTGCCACCAAGATCGAGGGTGTAATCGGCACCACTCGTAAGTGGTTCTGGAAACTGCAGGTACACCCAATGCTCTTGGATCGATTCGTCATCCTTGGATACCGTACCCCAAATTGCGGGCATCACGAAGTCGGTACCCTTGGCCTTGCGCCCAACTGCAAGCGGATTGCGCCCCGTTCGGTAAGCTTTGTCGCTGCCCTGAAGTGTGAAAGTAGCTGGATCCGCGGCTTTCCGTGCATTGAGCGGCTTATTCCAAAAGCGCGTAGCAGGCCAGTCTTTATCAAAGCCCTTATAGTCGACATGGCCGTCATCGTAATGCACACAGATCACATCCGGTGCAACCAGGGATACGGAACGGACATCCGATGCGCTCAAGCTAGCCAGCGTCAGAATCAGGATGAGAAGTGGGTCTAATCTATGCATAAAGCGCCTCAACTAAGTAGTTCTACATCGAAATGAACGGTACTCAAAGCAACGTCCTGGTGGCCAGAGCAGGTCACGTGATAGTTAATGGTGCGAAACAGTTAAATCTCACGTGGGATATATTGATAAACGGTTTGGGACGGTTTGGGTGACGGCATAATAACCAGGAGCATCCACCTGCATGCCCCGACACTTGTTGTGTTGTGAAGCCTTAACTCGTATAGAACTCAAAAAAAAAACACCCAGGTGCCGAGCCCGGGTGCTTCTTTTTTTCCCGCGCATGGGAGAAAAAACCACTGCGCGGTCTAGTCAGCACGAATTAAGATCAACCATTGCCACTCGGTGGCTGAGCGAATTCGAAGAGCGCTTCGGTTTCCGGAGGACCGCCATGTTCGTTACCACCATTGGGCCCACCGCTGAGCAGGTAATAGACCATCCCCGCATCGGAGACATCGTAGATATTTTTGTGGGCACCGACAGCAATCGAGAACAGCCATTGGTAAGGTTCATAGTCGGAATCACGCAGCCAGTGCCACAAGGGGCGCGCAGTCCGGAAAGCATCTTTTGCAGGTGGGTTGCCATAGGTACCATTTTGATCACGAATCTGGATGTAAGTCACTTCGGGGAAATCACTGAGCAGATCATCCCAAGTATGTTTCAATTGTCGGGTATCAGCATGGACCTCATTCCACTTACCATGCGAGATCACCTTAACAAATTGGCGTTTGTTTGGCTGCATGGCATTAATACCGCGCCAGATCGTTTCCATTGGGCCGGCAGCAATCACCCACAGCGGGTCTGCAGCGTTTGAGGCATTACCAACCGCAGCGAAGTTAGCGAGCATTTCGCTCAACTGCGTTTGATCGTCGAAAATGATCGCCGGGTCGATCCCAAAGCGCTGGGCGGCAGCGGCGGCATTGTTTACCATCTGCCGGTTTTGATTGGCACTATTATCGCCCAGGTGATTGCTATGGTCGATATGGACCAGGCGGTCAGCATAACCAGCAGCCCACATCAGGGCCATACCGAAGGGCATGGCGCCCAGATCATCGCCGTCATGGGCATTGCCATCGTGACTCAATAAAATGCGGCCAGGTGGCATGTTGATCCCAGGCAAAACGATCGTTGTA
>JABSPW010000192.1 GCA_013214285.1 Halioglobus sp.
CCAGTGCCAGAGTAGCGGTAGCGACGGTTAAAGGTGGCATGGCAAAGACCATGATGATCGCTGTGCACAATACCGTCCATGTGAATAAGGGCATGCGAAAAAGGTCCATGCCTGGCGCTCGCTCTTTATAGATAGTAACCGCGAAATTGATACCGCTGAGGGTAGAGCCGATCCCCGCGATACCGACTGACCAGATCCAGTAGTCGGGTCCAGTGCCGGGATTAAAGGCCATCTCAGTATAGGGCGGGGTGTTATGCCAGCCGCCAGTAGAAAAGTCGCCTACCACGAGGGATATCATGACGAGAGCAGCGCCCGTAGCGGTCAAGCCCAGGCTGATTTGGTTCATGACGGGAAACGACATGTCGCGGGCGCCAATCTGCAATGGCATGACATAATTGATCACGCCGGCAATAAACGGCATGGCAACAAAGAAGATCATGATCGTGCCATGGGTGGTAAACAGCTGGGCGAAATGGTCAGGTGCCAGGAAGCCGCCTTCCAGGCCGAAGGCATGCTGCGCGACCATGAGTGCCCCCTCGATAACCCCGCGCGTAATCATGACCAGAGCGAGCACGATATACATGATGCCGATACGTTTGTGATCCGTGCTGGTCAGCCAATCCCGCCAGAGAGCCCCCCACCACTTGAAATATGTCAGGATGCTAACCACTACGACGATACCCACCAGAACGACCATGCCGGCCCCCCCGGCAATCATTTCACTGGTTGTGGGATCCTCGAGTGCCCTCATAATGGGGAGCGAGTCGGGCGTCAGTCGGCCTAAAAGTGGGCTTGTAGTGCCAGCTGCTGTCATGGCGAATGTCCTTCATGTGATGCGGGTGCCACCGCGGTGCTGGCACGGGCAGCCGTCGGATTGTCGATATACATGATGCCACCCGGTTGTTCCGTCAATGGGATGGGCAGGCCTGTATGGTAGCGGGCGATTATGCTGCTGAAGAGGTCACTGGGGACGTCCTTGAAATAGGTGACGCGCTCGGGCATTGCCTGTGAACCAAGTGTTTGCCGCACTTGTGCCGGTGTCGAGCGACCCGCGAGACGCCGATAAACTGATGCACTCAGGCTCACACCCGCCGTTCGCAACGTGTTGACCCAGGTGTCGAAGTCCCTGTCTGTCATGGCAACGGCGTTAAATTTCTGCTCCGCAAAGCCGATGCCATTGAACTGGGTATTCTCGCCTTCGAAGACGCCAGGCGCGTCTGCTTTAATGTGCAATCGAGTCTGCATGCCAGGCATGACGTAGATTTGACCGACCACCGAGCTGACCAGGAATGACTGCATGACAGTATCGCTGGTCAGTACCATGGAGACCGGTCGGTCCGCAGGGAAGGCCATCTCGCCGACGCTTGCAACACCGTATTGGGGATAGATGAACAGCCATTTCCAGTCCATGCCCACCACTTGCACCTCCAGTGGCGGCCGTGCTGATTGTATCGGTCGATAGGGGTCCAGCATCTTGGTGTTATGCCACAGCTGCGCGGACAGCACGACAATAATGGCCAGAGGTACCCCCCACATGACGCTGTCAAGTAAAGTTGAGAACTCCCAATCAGGGGTGTAGCGAGCATTCTTATTCCTGTAGCGATAACGCCACAGCATCAGCGGTACCAAAATGAATACCGGGCCCGCCGCGATCATCGACAGCAGTGTGACCTTGATCAGGTGTGATTTCTGGGCTGCAGCGATTGGCCCTTTGGGGTCGAGGAATGAGTCGTTGACATCGCTGCAGCCTGACAATAGCAAAACGGCTCCGAGCAGGAACATCACGACTGAGGTTCTGGAGAGCATCATGATTCTCGACCTTCCCATTGGCTGACCCTTGTCTGGCCTTTGTCTGACTTTTCCCTGCCTCGCTGCGTTCACCTGCTGCCAGGCCTGGCTGACTCCCGGCATCATGCCCACAGATCAGTCTGTTGCAAAGACGCGGTGGAGTAAACCGACCTCTGCCATGTGGGCATCCCGCAGACTGGCTATGGAGCCTATCAGCCCGTGTATTGCGCCATCGTAGCGGATAATCTCGACAGGCACCCCCGCTTCGCGCAATTTTTCACCGTAGGCTTCACCCTCATCGCGCAGGGGGTCGTATTGAGCTGTGATGACCAGGGTTGGTGGCAGATGTGCGTGTGATGACGCTAGCAGCGGGCTAGCCTCTGGGTCAAGCCGGTCGGCCGGGTTAGGCAGATAGGCATCCAGCATTGCCTGTATGTTCTGCGCAGTGAGCACATAGCCTTCCGCAAACGCTTCGTCCGATGGATAGACCGTGTCACTGGCATCTGTGGCGGGTACGGTCAGTAGTTGTGCCTTGATCGCAGGACCATTCTCGTCTCGCGCTTTCAGCGCAATGACAGCGGCAAGATTGCCGCCAGCGCTGGAACCGGCCACGGCGATCTTGTTTTGATCCACAGCCAGGCTGGCCGCGTTTTCATGCACCCACAGCAGCGCAGCGTAACTGTCTTCGACAGCAGCGGGCCAGGGGTGCTCTGGTGCGAGTCGGTAATCCACAGAAAAAATCGCCACGCCAGCGTCCGCGGCCAGTGTCGCAACCTGTCCATCCCAGGCCTCCAGCTGATCGCCCATCCAGAATCCACCGCCGTGAATCCAGAGCACGACGGGCAGTGTGCCCGGTGCAGGCGGGCGGTATTCGCGTAGGCGGATATTGCCGCCGGGTCCGGGAATAAATCGGTCTGTAATCGCCACGCTTTCCGGCACGGGCGCCAGCCGCAGCATGGCGCCCATTTGGTCGTTCGCCTGTTGGCGCTGTTTCGCGACGTCCGTAGGATCGAGCACCAGTCGCGAGCCACCGAGTGAAGCCATTTTCGCAAACACTGCGGCTGCAAAGTCCAGCCGCCCTTGCGGCGTATAGGTCCAGCTGTAGGCGAGCAGACCTAGGCCACAGGCGATAAGCAGGAAGAGCAACAGGAAGCGCTTTACTATAGCCATTGCTTATATCACTCCGGGGATGCCCGACAGGGCAAATACTGTAGTGTATTCGAATTATAGAATGTCAGCGCTATTCGACAACACGATCACTGATGTATTCGTCAATGTCTGAGCAGGCCCTGCCTGTAGCCATGGACCCACGTCCAGGCGCACTAGGTGGGGCTAGCATGGGGTAGCGCACCAATCCCAGGGCTGCTAGCGGCGATAGACCGTGAGGCACTGCCAGTGGCCCGTTGCCAGGTCTCCAGTCCGCCGTGTGGTCTTAATCAGTCAATCAGGGCAGCATCTAGCCGGGAGGAAGGCAGGTACGGGCAGGTTTTTTGGCAGAACACAGGGGGCTTTAAAAAATTGCGCAAACCGCACGGCTGTGGCGGTGGAGGCTGAAGCGTAGGCACGCCCAGACGTCGGGGGAATCAGCTGTAGCAGGCATGTGAAACTGATAGGCGGGTCGATCTCTGGGAAACGGCGGGCCAACATCGCAGAGGCTTGGCGGCCATGCTCAGGATTGAAGTTTGTCGTTCAGCGGTTTAATGCATTGGACTAGTTGCAACAGGATGGGAGCATGAGTCTCTGGTCGCGCCGATCTTGGGCCAAGACGAGGTTTCCAGGATACCCCGTCCGCCGCTGCGTTTCTGAGCAGGCCTACTGTAAGAGTGGTGTGAACGGGTATATACTCTGCGAGTAGCGATGTCGCCTCCCATCCCCTTTTTATAATGCCCAAGGTACGGTCCCTGACACAGCGTGTACTGTCCGTGCTTGCGGCGATGGCATTGACATTTCAGGTGCTGGTGCCGGTCGGGTTCATGCCCGCTAGTGTGGCGGATGGGTGGTACATTGAATTTTGCCCGGACGGGCTTCCCACGCCGACCCTGGTGGCGCTTTATGGTGCGCACCATGCCCATCATGGCGCGGTGCACCATGCGCACCCTGGCGTGGAAGGAAGCACTGAATTTTACCAGTGCGACTACGGAGCAGGAGCCGGATCAGGGGGTCTATTAGTTCATAGGTCCCCCCTGTATCCCGGGCTGTGTCTCCCCGTTAAGGAGTTTCCAAAACCACCAGGGGGCGTGGCTTTTGATCATGCGCTGCTCGGGTTTTGGTGTCGTGCCCCGCCCTCTAGTGTTCGTTTCAGCTGAATCAAAACCTGACGACTATCTAGATCGGAGTTAACGTATGAACGTTCGAATAAACGCGTGTGCGGCGTTGCTTGCGGCCTGTGCGGCTGCACAGGCCGATATGCGGCCAGACGCCCACGCACCTATTAGTGTGATGGGCGACCACATGCACGAGATGGGGGAAGTGATGTTTTCCTATCGCTACATGCACATGTCAATGCGAGATAATGCGGACGGGACCTCGCGGATATCACCAGAGAAAATAGTCACCACAGTACCAAATCGGTTTGCTAATCCGCCCATGATGCCCCCTACGCTGCGGGTGGTGCCCACAAAAATGACAATGGACATGCACATGCTGGGGGCGATGTACGCGCCGACCGACCGACTCACCTTGATGGGCATGGCGAATTACCAGAAAAAAGATATGACCCATATCACGTTTGCGGGTCCGATGGGGACTACCCGGCTGGGCAAGTTTCGCACAAGTACGAGCGGCCTGGGTGACACGGTGTTGTCTGCCATGTACAGCGTGGTGGAGCCCGGTCCAACTCATCGCTGGCACGTGACGCTTGGTTTATCGCTGCCCACGGGAGACATCGACGAGGAGGATCGCGTTCTCACCCCGATGAATACGCAGCCGACCGTTCGAGTGCCTTACCCGATGCAGATGGGGAGCGGAACTTATGACCTGGTTTCGGGACTGACTTATGCGTCCAACGCGGACCTTTGGGGGTGGGGCGCGCAGGTCGGTGCAGTTACTCGGTTGGGTGACAATGACAAGG
>JABSPW010000193.1 GCA_013214285.1 Halioglobus sp.
ATCAGGGAGGGTAGCTTAGAGAGTGTTGCCACGCCGGTGCACAGGGGCCGTACGACACAGGTTTGGGATGCGTTGGTGCTGAACAAAAACACGGGGGATACGATCGCGCTTTTCCGTTGCACGCAATTAATTCTTTATAAGTAAATAGACTGCGAATCTGGCGCATACGGTCCAAAGTGAAAAATAGAAGGTTATTGTCACGGAAAGACGGAACGTTCGCCGCGTGGCGTCTCGCCGTTCTGGAGGCTCAGGCAGACCCATGCACCAATAACAGGGTAATGCTGGCTGCGATAGGCGGTAAACAATAATTAAGTAAAGAACGGCATCCCAGACCCACAGCAGCGTTTGTGGGAGGCCCGTTTGCCGTCAGCTACGCGAAGGAGTAAGCAGAGGGCCCTCTGCGCGGTCAACGTCAGCACGGTCCCTCTCTTCAGACCTAGGCCATAGTCAGTGGTCCGTGGTCGTCGCAATGATCCCCGTGGGGGTGATGTAAGTGGCCGTCTACCAGATAGTCAACGTGGTCACCGTGCGGCACCGCTGGGTGGCCGCAGTTAGGCCCGTGAACATGGCTAGTCTCGTGGCTTTTGCAGTCGTGGGGCACGCACCCGTCGGGATTGGTGTCCGATATCTCGATGCCGTGCTCATCGTAATGATCCTCGTGAGCGCAGTGGAGGTGGCCGTCATGCAGGTAGCCCACGTGGTCGCCATGGCGCACCGCGACATGACCGCAGTCAGGACCGTGCTGATGCTTGTGGTTTTCGTGAATCTTACAGGACATGTTGTTGGCCTCCCGTTATCAGTTTGCAATAGGTATTAGGTATCAGTGTGTACCGCCGGGTCGGCGTGCTCGAGAACATTGCGGATGAGTGTCTCGACATGGCGGTCTGCCAGGCGATAAAACACGTCCCTGCCGACCCGGCGGCGTTTGACGAGATCCTCGCTTAAAAGAACCCGCAAGCGTTGAGAAGCGGTGGACATTTCCGCACCCGTGCGTCCAGCGATGTCTGAAACCTGACACTCTCCGGATAGGAGCAGTTCCAGTATGCGCAGTCTTTCGGGGTCTCCGCCGGCTCTCAGCATCCCTGCTGCCCGATCAACAACCGATTGAGCAGACCGGTGAACGCGCAAGGAATGTGACGCAGAGGGATCGGACGGCATGTGCTTGACTATTCAATTCATCATTTCATAGATTAATCATATAGGAGTTAAGTTGTCGTTGCAAGCGCTGCTGCCAGCTGCTCCGCGCGCGACCGTGTCATTTTAGATATGATATATCATTATTTTATAGTATGGTCTCAAGAGCGTGCGCGGTCGAATGCTCGGCGTGCTGTCTGGGCTGTCGCTAAAAGGCATTGCGGTTGGCGACACGGTTCGAAAATACGTGAGCAGCAGTGCCGGCTGCGGAGAGTGCAGCGCAGTAGAGGGCTATGGCACACTCGAAAGCGATTGTCTTACCCGTAACCTGAGAGTATGTGCCTATGCAACAACGTGTCACTCAACGCGGATTGGGCGATGCAGCATCAGCACATAAGATTGGCGATAGTGTCAGTGTGTTGTATAGCATCACTGATCCGGATGTGAATCTCAGTCTGTGGCAGCGCCCTGTACACATGGCCATTCGCAAAGAAGTGTCCAGGCTTCACGCGTCAAGTCTCCGCGATGTGCGGTGCCCGACGTCGCCGGATGCATTCGATGCTGACGTGTGTGCGTTGATGCTGCACCAGGGAACTGATCCTGTGGCTTTCAATAGTCTACGTGCCGATATGGGTCAGCTGGTGAATTTGTTCAGTCGTTTCAGCGAAGGCCGCGATCTCACCTTTCGCCTGTTTACGACGGATGGTGACGATTGCCGACGCTTTCATTTAGATCGCCGCAATCTGAGGTTGTTGTGCACCTATCAGGGCCCGGGAACAGAGTGGCTGACCGCTGCGCAGGTTGATCGAAAAGCGCTTGCATGCTGCAAGCCGAACCGTTCGGTGATACGTTTCGGTGCGCCATCCCGGTTCAAGTCCTTCTGGGTGGGTATTTTGAGAGGTGATCCGGACAATACAGGACGTGGGCAGGTGCATCGTTCGCCACCGAATGCGGAGTCGGGAGACAGTCGAGTGGTGTTTTGTCTCGATTGTTGAGTTGGTGAATTCGCTGTACTGAATTGCCCAAAAATGCCTGGGCTCGCATCGGGCATTGATTGTTGTGAGGAGCAAGCCAATGGCTCTGGTCGATCTCAAGCACGTCAAGCGTATCTTCGGGGGTAATCGGGATACCAACAACCCCGGCATGGAAGTATATCGAGAGTTGCTACTCATGGTGCTGTCACGTGCAACCGATGTGGATGCCTATACGCACCCAGCGGAAGTCGAAGTGGTGCAAAGGGTATTGAAAGATGTACTCGGCGAGGATATCGACGGTAGTGATGTGCGAGTCGCCGCTCGCTCGAGGCTTTACGAGACCGCGCCCTTGGAGAAATACATTTCCCGCGTCGGTTCCCGACTGTCGAAGACAGACCGTCGCGCCATAGTCTTCGCGCTGATTGAGGTCCTGAAAGCGGATGGACGCGTGGCGTCGTCTGAGGCCAGCTATTTCAATCGGGTCGCAGCAGCTCTGAAGCTCGATTTCGCTGATGTTGCGGGCTTGTTGAATGACTGATGCCTGGTATGCCGAGTAAAGTCTTTCTGTCTTTGCAAGATATGTTATATCATATCTTTTTATAGAAAAGCAGGAGCACGCTTGTCATGCCTTCTCAACAGCAACATACGCTGCCCGTAACGGTGCTTTCTGGGTTTCTTGGTGCGGGAAAAACGACTGTATTGAGCCATGTTTTGAATAACCGGCTAGGCAAGCGGGTGGCCGTTATTGTCAATGATATGAGCGAAATCAATATCGATTCCGAGATTATCCAGAATGAGGTCTCACTCAACCACAGTGAAGAGAAGCTGGTTGAAATGAGCAATGGCTGCATTTGCTGCACGTTGCGGGAAGATCTATTGCAGGAAGTGAACAATCTTGCCAAAGACGGACGGTTTGATTACTTACTAATTGAATCCACCGGTATCTCTGAGCCGCTCCCGGTCGCCGAGACGTTTACATTTGCTGACGAGAACGGTGTTTCTCTCTCTGATGTCGCCACGTTGGATACAATGGTAACTGTAGTGGATGCAGTCAACTTTCTGCGCGATTACGATGCGGCAAAGGCGCTACAGGAAACGGGAGAATCACTGGGCGAAGAAGATGACCGCAATGTCGCTGACTTGCTTGTGGATCAAGTGGAATTTGCTGACGTTATTCTTATTAGCAAAACCGATTTGGCGGAAGAGCAGGATATCAGTCGATTGACAGCGATTTTGAAATCACTGAATACCGAAGCCCGCATTCTCCCGATTGTTAATGGCCAAGTCGATATTGATGCGATTCTTAACACGGGACGCTTTGACTTTAGCCGTGCCAGGCAGGCGCCCGGGTGGCTCAAGCAAATGCGTGGTGAGCACGTGCCTGAAACGGAAGAGTACGGCATTAGCAGCTTCAGTTACCTTGCCCGCCGGCCGTTTCACCCTCATAAATTCTATACGTTCCTTCACAGTCTTGAGGACTACGGCAAACCACTTCGTTCTAAGGGGTATTTTTGGTTAGCGACGCGACCGGAGTTTGCCGGTCAGTGGAGCCAGGCCGGGGGTATTGCGCACTACGGCTTCGCCGGAATGTTTTGGAAAGCGGTGCCGCAGAGCAATTGGCCGCACGATGAAGAGTATCTCGCTTCCATCCGGGAAAACTGGGTAGAGCCCTTCGGTGACATGCGTCAAGAGCTGGTTTTCATTGGCCAGGGGCTGCGCCAGGGTGAGATCACTGACGCACTCAATGCATGCCTGTTGACGGAGGATGAAGTGTTGCTCGGCAGGGAGTACTGGTCTACGTTAGAGGACCCGTTTCCTGCTTGGGAGCAAAGTCAGTGACCTCAGCCACGATCAAAAAGTCTGATTTGAACGCCCCTTTTCCTCATGCCGAGAGGATCCGTAAAGCTACTCGTGGTAAAGAGGCTACTGTCCTCACCAATATCTACAAGGAACAAACCGATATTGCGATTTGGCAGCGCCAACTAACGGAGGATATTGAAGTCAGCGCAAGCGAGATACTGGCGTCGAAGCTGGATCTGGAATTCTGTAGGAGAGTCACTCCACAAAATGCTGAGGCGTGTATTGCGGGCTCGCTATGTATCTCAGGAGTAGAAGAATTCAGCTACGATGTGGCTCAATTAGTGGATATGTTTTGCTGTCTTTTTGCGCGGCCGGATGCTGGGTTGCGCTTGATTGTCTTAACACGTGCGATGTGTCCAAGATTTCACGTTGATAATGTTCCGTGTCGCATGGTGACCACCTATCAGGGGCCTGCAACCGAGTGGTTGCCTCATCAGAGCGTCGATCGCTCACGACTCGGCACAGGCAACCAGGGCAAGCCTGATGGCGAATCCGGTGTGTATTCGCGCAGTGGCGATATTCAGCAGATGGCTGCCGGTGACGTTGCTCTGCTCAAGGGTGAGCTCTGGGAGGGAAATGAAAATGCAGGGCTAGTGCATCGCTCTCCCGCGGTACCGGCTGGGAGAAGCCGCTTATTTCTGACCCTCGATGTCCTTCACTAGCCGCATCAAGAAATCGGTTAAAAATCGAGCCCGTTTTGCAGCGGCTATGTCCTGGTGCCCTAGCTGTTGTGCTCCGCCTTGGGATCAAGTCAGGCGTTCAACATACACAAAATAGCCCGTACGTTGTCTATGAAAAAGTTCGAGAGTATGACAAAGAAAGAGGTGGCCCTCGCTCAACAGGCGTGGGCGGAGGCAATTG
>JABSPW010000194.1 GCA_013214285.1 Halioglobus sp.
CTTGGAGGCCGGTCATGAGATCGGTAATCACAGGTATATGCACCGTCCCATGCTGTCGCTCAGAGAATCGGTCATGCGCGAGGAGCTATCACAGGCCAACGCGCTCATTCACCAAGAACTGGGTGTCGAACCGGATCTATTTCGTCCCCCTTACCTCGCCCAGGGGGTGGGCCTTAAACTTGCGCTGTCAGAGCTTCACATGGACTCGATTCTGGCGAGTAACCACGGTCTGGATTGGCAGGAGAGGCACCCCCAACGAATTGCCGATAAAGTGCTTGATGGCATCGCGCCGGGCGCCATAATTTTGTTGCATGACGGTGACGGTGACGGTGACGGTGATGTGGATGACCCAATGGCACAGAGTAGCCGGGCGCCGACTGCCGCAGCCACTGGAATTATTATAGAAACGTTGAAGGCCCGCGGCGTTCTTTTCTCGACAGTGGGAGGACTGATGCGCGGGCGGATCACGCTGGCCTAATACTGCGTATTCAGTGACTGGTCTGGCGTAGCTTGTGCGATCTTTTTCTGCCTAGCAAGCCTGCCCAGGTGATGATGGGACCTGCCTGCGCATCCCATAGATTCTCAATTTTTTCACCAGTGCTCAGGCCTGTCCTTGGGTATTCGTCGACGCGGGGCCGATAATAACTACCAAAGGCAATATCAAACATGGGCAACCAAATCGCAAAATTCCTATCCTGGTGCTCCGGCTCCCTTGAATGATGTATCCAGTGATATTGGGGGACAGAAAAAAAAGGTAGTATGCGATTCAGCGCATCAAATCTGACATTGGCATGAATAAAGTAATCCCATAGAACGGGTAGCAAACCGCCAGCCACGATCGCCAAGACAGTCTGCGGTGTTTCCGTGACGTCGAAAATCAACCCAATGGTGAGACCCCGGACCAGGGATTGTCCAGCGGGTTCAAGAAAGTGTGAGCGATAGATCGTTGTGGTGTTCAGGCTTTCATCACTGTGATGCAGTTTGTGCATTTCCCACAGGAAGGGGACTTTATGCTGAGCTCGATGCCACCAGTAATAGGAGAAGTCACCTAGGAAGCAAGCTACAAAAAATATCAGGATGCCCTGTAGAAGAAGATCAATGAATGGAATGCCCACTGAAAAAGCCCCGGTGGACATGCTCAGACGAGGCAATCCAAGAATGTCAATTAGCGCAATTGTAGCCAATATGATGAGGGCGTTAAAGGCAGGAGCCAATAGCAAATTACTGCCGGTGATCTTCCAGTTAAACAGGTAATTAGACCGAGGGGTGCGCCGCATGACGGGAGATATTTTTTCCATCAGAAGAAAGATCGGCCAACTGAACAGGAGCGATAGGTACGCCAGGAACAGGATAGCGAAGGTGCCTGTCAAAAGATCAAAATATTCTGTCCAGAGTGCCTGCACTGTGATTCTCCAGGTATGTGGTCAGTGTAACTGAATTTGGCGCTGTGGTGGTTAGGAGCCCTGTACCGGGTCGTGCGGGTTCTCTGTAAGCGCCCTGAACTTGCGTGCAGCGGCGGTTTGTTGCTCACCCTGCGGTGTCCAGCCTGGAGGGCGAAATAGATAGCCGAAATACTCACGGGGACGGCGCGCGTGGCGAAGATCTTGCCACAGCAGCTTGAATTCGCCGAAATGGACATCCCAAAAGCTGGCGGTATTGACCTTGCGTGTAATCCCGAATTGGACTGGTTCTCGATCATCCAGTGGTTGCAGCGTGCCCATAAGCCAGTCGCCCAACAGAGTAATCGAGTTGTAGTTGGTATCCATGTAGCGGATATTGCGCGCGTGGTGAACTCGATGATAAGAGGGCGTTTGCATGAAGTGTTCGAGGAACCCCCAGCGGCGTGTTACCACCTTGTCGCTGATGTGAAGGGTGTTACCCCAGACAATGTCGATGAAGGTCATGACAGCTATGATAGCGGGGTGCACACCCAGAAGGGCGGGGATAAAACCCAGGGTGAGGGGCATATAGAAGAGAATCTCCAGAAATGAGTGATTGAAACCTACGAACATATTGATGGAACGGGGCGCATGATGAGGTGAGTGCAGGCACCACAACAGTCGGACTTTGTGGGCAAGCCAGTGCTGCAGCCAATAACACATTTCGTAGATAAAAAACCCGTAAATCCAAGCTGCCGGACCAAGGCCGGCCTCGAAGGGGCTGAGACGCGCTCCCCAAATGGCCAGCAGTAACTTGCTAACGGGACCGATCAGCAGTTCTGCCAGTGCGCCGACCAGTGCAGTAAAACCCAGGCCCTTGAGCGACATACTGTACTCGCCCGTTTTAGCACTGCCCAGCCGGAAATGTGCATAGATAAACTCCGCGACGCCATATATGAGCAAAGCAAGAAGGAAGAGCGGCAGTAAGCCAGTTAAGGGCAGCGTGTCGGCGGTTAGGTTCTGCATAAAGGCGCTGACTAATTGCGCGCAGTGGTGGCAGGGGCCTCTTGACCTCGCCACAAAGATTGGATTTCAGTACTGGAGGTAATGTACGCCATATTACGCAGGCTGTAACGTATCAGCTGTTTACCGTACTCCGGTGGATCCGCTGCGACGCAGTCGCTGGGGATGACCACGCGATAGCCGCGGTTGACCGCTTCTAGTGTTCCGCCGAACACGGCGATATTCAGCGAAACGCCGGTGAAGATGATATTTCTGATGCCGCTTGTGCGCAGAAAGTGGTCCAGTCCCGTCTCGTGGAATGCGGTGATGCCGTGCATTCGAGTGATAACGATGTCATCTGCCTGCGGCTGCAGTGGGGTGATGACGAGCGCGCCATCAGAGCCCGGCGCCATACCCGAGCCATCGCCCTGGTCGCGCGCCATCATAGTAGTCAGGGGTGTGTTACAAGCCTCTCCGAAGTTGTCTGCGCGGCGAGCCACGAGGCAATGAAACACGTTCACTTGGTGCTGCCGGGCGCTTTCCAGCAGCCTTGCAATGTTGTTTGCAAGGTTGCCCGCAGCTGCGGAGGCTGCGAGTCCATTCAGGGGAGATTGGTCACCGATGATCGCTTGCTGACATTCCGACACAAGCACCGCAGTTTCTTGTGGTGCGATCAAGGGTGCAAGGTCGAATGGCATTGGATCTCTATTCCTAGAGTCGATCTACCCGGACAGTGTAGGCCCTTTCTACCGGCTTCGACAATTGTTCGTTGATTTTTTGTGATGGCCTTCGATGCTGCTCGGTATTTGCGGATGTATCACGTATTGTATCGTCTGCCGCGAGCAAGTGATAAGGGGAAGACGCGCAAAGGGCAGCACCGCGCTCGCATATCTTTCTTTCGATCTTTCCTGAAAGTACAGTCGGAGCTTGAGAAGAACTGTAGCAGTATACGTGATGCATGCGAAAAACTTAGGTTCTATTTTTGACTGCATTACAAAAACGGTACACGCGCATTCAAGGTCCAGACGACCTCGACGAGCGACAAGGCCATGCTATACTCGAGGCGTCGCGAGTGATCAAGGTCTGGCCGAATCTTCAGCGAAAACTGTCAGCCGGGCGTTCCAAAGAGGATACTAATAATGGGTAACCTGGCTGATATCGATGAAAATGACCTGGATCTGACAACCTTGATGACCTTGGGGCCGATGGCGCCCGTCTCCAACCCACATAGAATTTATAGCGCTTTGCGTAACGATAACCCGGTGTCTGAAACGACTGATACCACCAGTCTTGCTCCGGGCGATGGTGTGCGCTCTTTTATCCTCACTCGGTATGAAGATGTCAGAATGGTATTGAGAGACAACAAGCGTTTTTCGAGTGATATCGTCCAGCGCACCATAGGTATCGTTATGGGGCCCACGGTCGTTGGCATGGACGGTCAGGAGCATTTGAAGCACCGTACCTTGATTACCCCGTCAATGACTCCGCGTGTATTGAAGGGCGACGCCTTTCAGGATGTGGTAAGACAAACAGCCGATGATGCCATCGATAAATTCATCAGCGAGGGTCACGCTGATCTGCATCATGACTTCTGTTTTCAGTTTCCGCTGGCGGTTTTCGTTTCGCTGCTTGGCTTGTCTGCAGACCACCTCGACCAGGTGCATCGTTGGGTGATGGATTTGTGTTTGGTTGCCCACGATCCGGAAAAGGGGTTGATAGCCTCTGAAAAATTGCTGGAGTACCTGACACCGATTGTCCAGGATAAACGCGAGAACCCTGGTGCCGATATGATCAGCACACTGGTCACCTCGGACATAGACGGTGAACAACTGACGGATTTTGAGGTGGTGTCATTCCTGCGTCTACTGGTACTCGCCGGCGCGGAGACAACAAATCATTTATTAGGTACAGCGTGCTATGTAATGTTGGATGACTCGAAACTGATGGCACGGGTTAGGACGGACCGTTCATTGGTGCCAGCGCTGATTCACGAGTGTATGCGTTGGGAATCCCCGATCAGTACTGTTGTGCGTGAAGCCGCCGTCGATACTGAGATCGGCGGCGTGCAGATTCCCAAAGGTTCTTCGGTACTGTGCCACATCGGCGCAGCCAATCGCGACGAACGGCAATTCAAGGATCCGGATCGCTTTGATATAGACCGTGAAGACAACGAGCACGTCAGTTTTGGTTACGGTCCCCACTACTGTGCGGGTTCGCACCTTGCAAAGCTGGAGGCGGAAGTGGCGCTGAACGCATTACTTGATCGCTTGTTTAACCTGAAGCCCGATCCGGACAAACCGTACCGTATGATCGGTTTCTCATTCCGCGGACCGGACTGCCTGCCTGTGACATTCGACCCCGCCTGATAGCGACTTGGGAAATGCAATGGCCAGTGATTAGCCAATCGTGCACTGTGGCATAATACCGGGCTCACGG
>JABSPW010000195.1 GCA_013214285.1 Halioglobus sp.
CGGGAGTCGCGAGCCGAGCTCGATGAGCGAGTCGGTAGCCGTCATCAGGGCGCTGTGGTGCGGGTATCGATGGAGAAGGCGCGGACTAACCTGTGGACCGAGGCAGAATTGCTGGGACGACTGGAAGTACAACCGGGCCCGGCTTTGCTGCTGGTGTTGGACGGGGTGACTGACCCCCACAATCTGGGCGCCTGTCTGCGCAGTGCAGAGGCTGCCGGCGCTGACGCCGTGGTCGTACCGAAGGACAATTCGGTGGGTTTGACCCCCGTCGTTCGCAAGGTGGCCAGCGGTGCAGCGGAGGTTTTGCCCTTCGTAACCGTGACTAATCTGAGCCGCACATTGAGGGCTCTGCAGGCGTGTGGAGTGTGGCTTTATGGCGCGGCAGGAGAGGCAGAAAAATCACTATTTGACAGTGACTTAACCGAATCGTCGGCGCTGATTATGGGTGCTGAGGCCAGGGGCTTGCGGCGTTTGACGCGGGCGCATTGCGATTACCTTGTCAGCCTGCCCATGGGGGGGGCCGTGAGTAGCTTGAACGTGTCGGTAGCGGCGGGAATTTTTCTGTTTGAGGCTGTCCGTCAGCGGGGTCTCAGGCCCGAATAATCCGCTTGTCACTCTCTGCCAATCCCGGTAGACTGCGCGACCTTAAAAAATGTCCGGTCGTCCCGTGCGGCCGACTTCTCCTTGCTGCACCACCCTCGGGAGAGGCGTCGGGCAGCAATAACCCAAAAGGAGCCCTTCGTATGCGACATTACGAGATTGTCTTTATGGTCCATCCGGACCAGTCCGAACAGGTACCGAGCATGATCGAACGGTACTCCGCGGTAATCCAAAAAGATGGTGGCAACGTTCATCGGTTGGAAGACTGGGGGCGCCGACAGCTGGCCTATCCGATCAATAAAATCCATAAGGCGCATTACGTACTATTGAATGTCGAGGCCTCCAAGGCAGGTATGGAGGAGCTGACCACGACCTTCCGGTTCAACGATGCCATTATTCGTAATCTGGTCATTCGTCGCGATGAGCCTGTGACCGAGGAGTCGTTCATCATGAAAGCGGAGAAAGAGAGCCGTGAGCGCAAGAGTCGCTACGAGGAGCGTCAGGCATCGGAGGCAGCGAAAGAAAAGGCTGCTGTTCGGGACGAGGTGAAACCCGCGGAGGCAGTTGTCGAAACTGAGGAGGCAACAGAGTAGACGCGGTCAGTTGCCCACTAAACACAGACATTTGTAGGAGTATTACCATGGCTCGTTTTTTCCGGCGCCGGAAGTTTTGCCGATTTACCGCGGAAGGTACCAAGGAAATCGATTATAAGGACTTGGAAACATTGAAAGCGTACGTGTCTGAGACTGGCAAGATCGTGCCCAGCCGCATTACGGGTACCAAGGCCAAATACCAGCGCCAGCTGGCCACGGCTATTAAGCGTGCGCGGTTCCTGTCTCTGTTGTCGTATACGGACTCGCACCAGTAGCAACCTGGCGCCGGGCCGAGCTCGGAAGAGGTGATTCGTGAAAGGCCTGGCGGAATTTGTCATGCGCGGCCGATGGCAGGCACTCCTGGTGGCTGTCGTGGGTGCCGGCAGCGTGTTGTTTTGCTGGCTCAGCGCTGCCGTTCTCGCCCTGGTGACTTTGCGCAAAGGCAGCGCAGAGGGCGCCAAGATATTGTTGTGGGCCCTGTTACCCGCGTTACTCATTGCGTGGCAGGCGGGTGATAGCAGCGCTGTGGTGCTGCTGACGGGCAGTGTGGTGCTGGCTTGGGTGTTGAGGGCGACAGTGAGCCTGCCCATGGCGTTGCTGGCGAGTCTGGGGGTAGGCTTGGCAGGGGGGGGCCTCATGTTGGCATTTGGCCAGACGTTCCTTGAGATGGTCAATGCGGAGTTTGTAGAGCCGTATCTGGCGTTACGCGAGCAGGCACTGGCAGAGCAGGGGAGCACGGTGACGCTGCCTCGGCCCGGCCCGGTTGCTATTGCGGGCGCGGTGGGCTCGGGCACGGCGCTGATGACAGTATTGTGTCTTCTGTTGGCGCGATACTGGCAGGCGGCCCTGTACAACCCTGGTGGCTTTGGTGAGGAGTTCCGGGAGCTTCGGTACCCAATAAGTGTCAGCCTGGTGTTGGTTGTAGTGATTCTGGGCGCGTCGAGCCTGCATGTGGCGGGAAGTACCTGGGCGATTCTGGGTCTCTTGCCGCTGACCTTCGCAGGTCTGGGATTGGTGCACGCGGTGGCGCATCACCGCGGTTGGCGCACGACCGCGCTAGCGATATTTTATGCGTCTTGGGTGGTTCTGCCGATGCAGTTGCTCATGGTGGGTCTGGCCATAGCGGACAGTTGGCTGAATATTCGCGAGCGCTGGGCCGGGCCTCAGCGTAATGGTAAACAGGTCAACGAACCTGAGAAGCAGGATGAGAAAGATAGTTGAGATGGGGCGCAAGCCCCTATTAAGAGGATCGTAAGATGGAAGTCATTCTACTCGAAAATATTAGCAACCTGGGCAAATTGGGTGACACAGTCAATGTCAAGGCGGGGTTTGGTCGGAACTACTTGATCCCAAAGGGCAAGGCGGTCTTTGCCACGCAATCGAACGTTGCCGAGTTCGAAACCCGCCGTGCCGAACTGGAAGCGGTTGCGGCCACGCAGCTCGCCTCTGCTGAAGGTCGGGCCGAGGCCATCAAGGCCTTAGGCCTTGTTACCATATCGGCTGTCGCCGGTGATGAGGGTAAGCTGTTTGGTTCCGTCGGCACCCGTGATATTGCTGATGCGGTCACTGCCATGGGCTGTGACGTGGACAAGTCTGAGGTCCGTCTGCCGGAGGGCCCCATGCGTGCGCTTGGTGAATACGAGATCGCCATCCAAGTGCACGGTGACGTCTTAGCAAATGTGGCCATTGCGGTGGTCGCGGAGTAAGTCGCCGCCTGGCTGGGAACCTCGATCGGGGGGCAGCCGGCTCGGGGTACTCGGACCGATTGTTTTTCCTTCTGCTGCAGGGCTATTTCCGATAGTCTGTAGCTCCCCCTGATGACATACCGTTGCCATGTCTGATCCGGATATTTCCAACAAGGTGTCCGAACTTCGCCACCCTGACGAAGGCGATGTCTTGCGTATTAAAATGCAACCCCATTCGGTCGAGGCAGAGCAGTCTGTGCTGGGGGGGCTGCTGCTGTCGTCTAATGGCTGGGACGCCATTGCCGAGCGTGTTGTGGCCAATGATTTTTATCGGCCGGGCCACCGCTTGATATTTCGCCAGATTGCACAATTGGCCGAAGCGGCGGAGCCGGTTGATGTGGTCACGGTATCTGACAAATTGCATGCACAGGCCGAACTAGAGGCAGCCGGAGGCTTGCCGTATCTTCTGGAATTGGCCCAGAAAACCCCCAGCGTCTCCAACATCGAAGCCTACGCGAAGGTAGTTCATGAACGAGCTGTCCTGCGCAAATTGATAGAGGCGGCCCAGGATATTGCTGAGAGCGGTTTCAGCCCGGAGGGGCGCAAGCCCGAGGAATTGATCGATCAGGCGGAGCGCCGCATCATGCAGATTGCGGAGGACGGCCCCAAGACCGGCGGGCCTGAGGACATCAACCCACTGCTTCAGTCGGCGCTGGCGCGTATCGACGAACTGTTTCAGTCCGGTGGGGATATCACCGGACTGAGTACCGGTTTTATCGAGCTGGACGACATGACATCTGGGCTGCAGGATGCGGACTTGGTCATTGTGGCCGGTCGTCCTTCCATGGGCAAAACCAGTTTCGCTATGAATCTGGTCGAACACGCGGTACTCAATCAGAAGAAGCCCATTTTGGTATTCAGTATGGAAATGCCCTCGGACGCATTGATCACCCGCATGCTCTCTTCTATTGGTCGCATTGACCAGACACGCTTGCGCAACGGTAAACTCGAGCAGGAGGATTGGCCGAAGCTGAGTGCGGCCGTCACCAAACTGAAGGACGTGCCGCTGTATATCGATGATACCCCGGCGCTTACTCCGACAGAGGTGCGCAGTCGGGCGCGCCGCGTGGTGCGCGAGCATGGTGAACTGGGCATGATCATGGTCGATTATCTGCAGCTCATGCAAGTCGCGGGGGCTACAGACGGGCGCACGGCCGAGATTTCCGAAATATCCCGCAGCCTCAAAGCCATTGCGAAGGAATTCAATGTCCCGATGGTGGCCTTATCGCAATTGAATCGTGGTTTGGAACAACGGCAGGATAAGCGGCCGGTTAACTCGGATCTGCGAGAGTCTGGTGCTATTGAGCAGGATGCGGACGTGATCATGTTCATTTACCGTGACGAGATCTACCACGAGGACACCGCCGACAAGGGTGTTGCGGAGATTATCATCGGCAAACAGCGTAACGGTCCCGTCGGAAAATGCAGGCTTGCGTTTATTGGGGAGTACACGCGCTTTGAGAATCTGGCGCGCGGCTCCTATGACGACTACGTGTAAAGCAGGCGAATACCGCTACAGCCCCGTTTCCTGCCGCAGTCTGGCCAGCTGTGTCCGCTGCTCCTCGGGCGGCAAGGGCTCGGATGCCCTTTGCTCGATCTGAGTTGATGGGGGCAGTTGCAAGGCTTCGCCACGCAGTGTGCGGGCACAGTAGCCCTGGTAGTGATTCTTGAACACCGGCCAGGTGGTCTTTTCCGGGTTAGTGCAAAGGAAAAAC
>JABSPW010000196.1 GCA_013214285.1 Halioglobus sp.
GATGAACACGGGCAGCCAACCCGCACAATTCGTATCGACCGCCCTCTACAGTTCACCGCCGTCACCGATCATGCTGCTTTCCTCGGTGAGGTGCGGATCTGTACGTCGCCAGGAATGGAAGGTTATTGGTCCCCGGTCTGTCTCGTGCACCGCTACTTCCCGCAGTTTTCCTTTCTCACCTTTGGCGCGGCAGGACTGAGTTATAAGAATCGCCTGGGGCCATGCGGTGAAAATGCCGAGTACTGCCTAGCACGAGCCGCGCAAACCTGGCTGGACATCCAGGTTGATGCCGAGGAGGCCTATGACCGATCCAGCGAGTGCACCTTCACTACTTTCATCGGCTATGAGTGGACCGCGGGGTTAGAGACAGGCCAAAACCTTCATCACAACGTTATTTTCCGCAACGCCATTGTTCCGGACAAAGCCAAAAGCTGGATTGAGACCCCATCACAAGTCGCCTTATGGGATTACCTTGACCAAGAGTGTGTAGCGGAGCATCCCGGCTGTGATGCCGTCGTCATCCCCCACAATTCCAACCTCAGCGCTGGCCTGATGTTCGAAACTGCTTATATGGGCGATATCGCCAAAGAGCACAAAGCGGTAACCGCCGCAGATGCCGCGCGGCGGGCACGCTGGAACACGCTGTTTGAGGTAATGCAACACAAGGGCTCCTCCGAGTGCGACAGCCGTCTGCCCGCCTGGTCAGGAGAAGAATTGTGCGGCTTCGAAAAGATGGGCTATGATCGCTTCGGGGGCAAAGACACGGGTGATCTTCCCTTCGCCAAATACGGTCGGTTTGCCAAACTGGTCGGCATGGAAGTCCCAGAAACTCAGCCACCGACAGATGCAAGCTTCATGCGTTACGGCCTAAAGAAAGGTCTGCAGCAACAGGCGGAGCTGGGCGCTAACGCCTTCAAGTTTGGCGTCATATCCAGCACAGATACGCATATTGCAGCACCGGGATTGGTCATGGAAAAGAACCATCCGGGACATGGCGGCGCCGGCATGGGCGCTCGTGAAGAGGTACCCGTCGGTTTGCCCGACGAGCTCGAATACAATCCTGGGGGACATGCGGTTCTATATGCAGAGGAAAATTCTCGCGATGCACTGTTTGCTGCCATGCAACGGCGTGAAGCCTATGCCACCACGGGCACCCGGCCGACTGTGCGTTTCTTTGGCGGTTGGCAATATGCCGATAACCTCTGTGACTCCCCCGACATGGTGGCAATAGGCTACGCAGGCGGTGTCCCCATGGGCGGTGATCTGCCACCAAGAGAGGGTAGCGAAGGCGCACCGCGATTCCTGGTGTCTGCAATAATGGATAGTGGCACAGAAGAATACCCTGGCACTCCACTGCAACGCATCCAACTCATCAAAGGCTGGTACGATGACAAGGGCCTTCACGAGCAGGTACTGGATGTCGCCGGCGGTGACAACGAGGCGACAGTGGACATTAACACCTGTGCAATGTCCGGCAGCGGCCACGCGCAATTGTGCACAGTGTGGGAGGACAATGATTTTGATCCAGACGCGCAGGCCTTTTACTACGCGCGCATTGTTGAAAACCCTACCTGCCGCTGGAGTCAGCGCCTGTGCTCGGATGCAGCTGTGCGCTGCGATGAGCCTTCGACCATCCCAATGGGTATGGAGGGCTGCTGTGCGCCAGAGCACAGAAAAGTGATCCAGGAACGGGCCTGGACCTCGCCGATCTGGTATACGCCGCCGGGATGATACTCACTCTATGGATAATACGATAGCCTGTCCGAGTTGTGACCTCATGGTCGATGTATCCGAACTGACGACAGGGATGAGTGCGTCCTGCCCGCGCTGTGGTTTCATGCTCACTCGCAAGCGCCGCGATGCCTACCGCCGCATCATCGCTTTCGCCAGTGCAGGACTGATCTTCCTGTTCGTTGCTAATAACTATCCCTTTTTATCTTTCTCCAGCAGCGGACTGGAAAGCGTTATGACCCTGCGTCAGACCCCGGGTGCATTATGGGCCAATGACATGCCCGAAGTCAGTTTACTGGTCGCCGCTTTCATCCTGGTTATTCCCGCAGCGATCCTCCTAATGATGCTGGCTCTGAGCTTCTCTTTGTCCCAAGACCGCTATCACGCCTGGATGACGCCCGTTGCAAAAACTATCTTTCTGGCGCGGAACTGGTCCATGGTGGAGGTTTTCATCATTGGCGTCATAGTCTCCCTGGTGAAAATCGCTGCTATGGCCACAGTAGAGATCGGGCTAGCATTCTGGGCTTACGCCGCATTCACCATTTGTTTCACCCTGTCCGTAGCCCACCTGGATCGCTACCAATGCTGGCAGGATATTGAAAGACTGGGGGTAGCCCGGTGAGCGCCGTCGCAACCGGTGCAAGCCGCGAACTGGCAAGTTGTCATCTGTGTTACAAGCTAGCACCGAACAGCCTGTCTCACTGTCCACGCTGTGGCAGCGCCCTGCACCTCAGAAAAAATGACAGCATCCAACGCACTCTGGCATTGCTGTTCACTGCCTGTCTGTTATATATCCCGGCAAATCTCTACCCAATCATGTACACAGAACAGCTCGGCAGCACCGAGGCCAGCACCATACTGGGCGGTGTAGTTTTATTGATCGAATTGGGCTCTCTGCCTATCGCGATGGTCATCTTTGTGTTCAGTGTCATGGTGCCCTCGGCCAAGATTATGGCCATCTTTTATCTGGTTTGGACCGTCGAGAGACATTCTCCTCTGGGCCCACGACAACGCTCACTGATGTACCGTGTCACAGAACTTATTGGCAAGTGGTCTATGGTGGATGTGTTCGTAGTCGCCATCCTGGTGGCCTTGGTGCATCTGAGCGGCCTGCTGGTCATCCGCCCTGGTATTGCAGCGCTCTCCTTCGCGGGTGTCGTCATTGTTACCATGGTCGCGGCTGAAAGCTTCGATTGCCGCCTTATCTGGGACAACATGGAAGAAACCAAGTGACCGTAGATGCTAACATCAACACGAGCCGCAATATTTCGGCTATTTGGTTTATTCCCTTACTGGCAGCGGTACTGGGTATCTACATGGTCATTCACAACATTATGACCAAAGGCCCTGATATCCAGATCGCCTTCAAAACCGCCAACGGCCTGGAAGAGGGCAAGACCAAGATCAAGTACCGCAATGTCACCATGGGCGTGGTCAATAAGGTCAGCCTTAACGAGGAGTTTGACGGTATCATCGCCACCGCAAGGCTTGATAGACAGGCCGTATCGCTGCTACGACAAGACACAGAATTCTGGGTCGTCACCGCCAGAGTGGGTGTCGGTAATATTTCTGGACTGGACACGCTGCTATCCGGGGCCTATATACAGCTGGCACCGGGAGAAGGCAAAACCGGTGCGCGCCGCTTCGTAGCGCTGGACCAACCGCCACTGACACCCGCAGGAGCGCCCGGAATCCGCTTGGATCTGATCAGCGATCGTGCATCGTCTATCTCGGCGGGGGACTCCGTCCTGTATAAAGGCTACAAAGTAGGGCGGGTTGAAAGTATGGTATTCGACACCGCTGATCGCGAGCTGCACTACGCAATCTTTATCGACGCGCCATACCACGAACTGGTGGATAACCATTCGCGATTCTGGGATGTCAGCGGCATTTCACTCAGTGCCAGCGCGGATGGCTTCAAAGTGGAAACCGGTTCCCTTGATACCATATTGCTGGGAGGCGTCGCCTTCAGTTTGCCGCCGGGTATCGGCAAGGGGGGCTCGGTAGACAGCGGCGAGAAATTCAAGCTATACAGCTCCTATGAGGAAATCCTGCAGAACCCTTATAGCGAGGGCAAGTACTATGTGGTCTCTTTTTCGGAATCGATGAAAGGGCTGCTGCCCGGCGCGCCGGTGGAATACCGCGGCATCAAGGTCGGACGGGTCGAGAGAATCATGCTCAAAGAGAGCATAGAGTACAATCTCGAACACGGTGGCACAGGACAAGGCGCCAATATCCCTGTGCTGATTTACCTCGAACCCGGGCGCCTGGCCTTACCGGACGATAAATCCTCCATTGAGGTGCTGCAAAGGGCAATACGGGTCGGTGTCACCAACGGCATGCGCGCCAGTATGGAAACGGGCAACTTGCTCACCGGCGCCAAGTACATCAACATCACGTATTACGATGATGTCGAAGAGGCCCGTATGGGCACCTTCCTAGGCTACCCTACCATTCCTACCACCGGCACGGGCCTAGGACAACTGGAAGTGAAACTTAATGCCATCCTCGACACGATCAACTCACTACCACTGAATCAAACCGTGGATCAGATGAACGCTGCCATTGGGTCCCTGAATGCCACTCTGGACAGCCTGAACAAAATTGTGGCGGATGAGAGCACTCGACAAGTTCCGGCGCAACTGAACAATACCCTGACGGATCTGCGCAGCGTTCTTGCGAGCTTCGCAGCAGATTCGCCCGCTTCCCAAAGCATAAATTCCAGTCTGTTGCGACTGAATCGCACCTTGAACAACCTGGAGAATCTGACTCGTACGCTCTCAGAGCAGCCCAATGCGGTGGTATTTCCATCAGGCACCACCACAGACCCCATCCCGAAGGCGAACCCGTGATGACGTTTCTCCGGCTATTACCGATTCTCCTGCTGGCCGCTTGCGCAGGACAAAATACCGAGCCCAGCT
>JABSPW010000017.1 GCA_013214285.1 Halioglobus sp.
GCTGGTCGGTGCGGAGGTGGTGATTGCAGGGCCTCGTCAAGTGATGGATACGGATTATCTGATCCAGCGTTTATCCAGCCAGCACAGTGAGCCCGAGACTATCATGCAGGCAACACCTGCAAGCTGGCAATTGCTGCTTCAATCCGGTTGGCGACGTAGGCATGATTTGACCGTGCTATGTGGCGGCGAAGCGCTATCTGAATCGCTAGCAAGAAATCTGATGGATACCGCGCAGGACGGTTCTGTTGAGCGCGGAGCCGCCCCGTTGATTAACTGTTATGGCCCTACCGAGACCTCGGTCTGGTCGTCGCTGCACGACGTCGTGCCTGAAAGTCCGACGGCGATCGGTAGGCCGCTTAGGAACAACGTTCTCAAGGTGCTGGATACGCAGGGCCGTTTGCAGCCCATCGGCGTAGCCGGAGAGCTCTGGATTGGTGGCGCCGGTGTTGCGCGGGGGTATTACCAGCAGCCTGATTTAACTGCGGATCGTTTTCGCGATATTGGTGGTGAGATGTTCTATGGTACCGGAGACTTGGCCGTGCTTGGTCATGATGGTCTTTACCACTGCCTTGGCCGCCTTGATCAACAGATCAAAATTAGAGGCTTTCGTGTGGAGCCGGGCGAGATCGAGACTGCCATGCTGGCGCTGGTAAACGTGGCCCAAGCCTGTGTCGTGATTAAGTATTGCAATGCGAACGGTGAGGGTTGGCTGGATGATCCTGCGCCAGATGCAGACCCACGGCTAGTGGCTTATTGGGTTGGAGAGGGCTCGTCGTCGCAAACTTTGGCCTGGGCCCAGATTCAGGCGGCACTTCGACTGACGCTTCCGGAATACATGGTGCCCGCCCATGGTGTGGAGTTGGAGGCGCTGCCACTAACGCCGAGTGGAAAAGTGAACCGTCGGGGGCTGCCATCGCCGCAAGTTGATGCAAAATCCGACAATGCTTGCCTCCGAGACTGGCGCGCAAGTACCGACGTTTTGGGTCGCGATGTCTATCAGGCCTTTGCCGATACCTTGAGCCTAGACAACTTCTCACCTCATGCCCATTTTTTTGATGTGGGTGGACATTCACTGCTGGCCATGCAGGCTGTTGCACGGCTGCAGCGTGTTGCGGCTTCGCACGGCCTTGATGGTATCGATATACAGAGTTTTTTTGCCTCAGCGACGGTTGCAGGGGTGCGCGAAACTCTCGCTGCTGGTGATAGTCGTTGCGTTGATGAAAATCGGGAGCTGTTGGCGCCACCCCTCCTCACGTCCGGAATGGATCAAACGTCCGCGCCAATGTCTTTCGCGCAGCAGCGCCTCTGGGCGCTCACCCAGCTACAGGGTGGTGCTAGCGCCGCTTATAATATGGCGTCAGCCGTGCGCCTGGATGGTAAAATTGATTTGGACAAGCTGGCCATGGCATTTGATGCCGTAGTGCAGCGTCAAACAGCCCTGCGCACTCGACTTATCGATGACGAGTTGGGTATCAGACAAGAAGTTTGTGAAGCCTCAGGCTTCGAGTTGCAACGGCGATACGTCGAAGGAATCGCTCAGTCAGAACGTGACACTGTGTTGCAGCAATGTTTCCATGAGTTTAGGCAGCAGGTATTTACGCTGGATAGCGGTTGCCTGCTTCGCGCACAAGCGCTTGTCTTTATTGATGAAGTAGTGGTTGTCCTGAGTGTACACCACGTTGCATTTGACGCGTGGTCGGCGGGCATATTGCTAAGCGAAGTAGCTGAAAGCTACCTCAAACAGCTGTCTGGAGAAAGCGCTGCTCTAGCGCCGCTAGACATCCATTATGCCGACTATGCAACCTGGCAAAGAGCGTACCTCAAGGGGCAATATCTCGAGCAGAGACTTGATTTCTGGCGGCAGGCATTGGCAGGGGCGCCTGAATCTCTGAAACTGCCTTTTGACAGGCCTCAGCCGCATGGGGACGCGATCGGTGCTTATGCCGGGGATGAGCTGCACATATTTCTAAACGAAGACTCTTTGCTGCAGATTAAAGCACTGGCGAGCAGCTCGGGATGTACTCTATTCATGGTGCTGAGTGCTGTCTATTATCTTGTTCTTCGGGCGTTTACTGGTAATGAAGACGTCCTGTTTGGAACTGATGTTGCGAATCGCCCGGATACCGCGCTTGAATCGATAGTGGGCTTCTTCGTGAATGTGGTTCCTCTGCGATTCAGGGAGCCAGATCACCTGTCTTTTGAGATGTTGCTCTCTGTTGTGAGGGCACACCTGGTTGAGGTCTATAAGTATCAGGATGTGCCGTTTGATTTGCTTGTAGAAGAGCTTGGTGCAAAAGCAGATGGGGACAGTAATCCTCTCGTTCAATCCCTTCTCGTGCTGCAGAATACACCTTTCAATTCGCCCGAAGATGGCAAATGGGCAGGTACACTGGCTGCGCCGGCTATGTCTATTTTGGACCTTGATAATCAGATATCACGCTTTGATCTCAGTCTTTTCGCGGCCGAGACGCAGGATGGACTGTCTCTCACCTGGAAATACCGTAAAAGTCGCTATGCTCGAAATGATGTAATTGGCCTGGCGCAGGCATACGAATCTATTCTCCGAAAGGCACTCCTGGCACCGCAGCTGACTGTTCGGGATTTGTGTGATCTGGTGGTGCGTGATGTCAACGCCTCTCGCTTTAGCAAGGACAGGGCGGCCAGGCGGCGTATTGGCCGATCGTCTCCGCAGTCACTGTCAAGTGGTGGCGGGGGCGGCGTGCGCGCGGGCAAGTAGGAGAGCTATCGAATTATGTCCGATCCCGTAAAGCAGGAGGCGCTAAGCGAACAACCACTGAGCCCTATACAGCGTCAGATTTGGCGAATGTTTGATAATGCCTTCCCTGTGCGCCACGCGCTTTATCGTACCAGTGCTTCATTAAGTGACTTGAAGACAGCGCTCGCGAAAGTGTTCGAGTTACAGGGCGCACTGAATACCGAATTGAGATTCATATCGGGCCTAAAGACGCCGCGACAAGGCATCGTGCGCAGCAAGGCTGTGCGTTGGCTTTCCGTGAATGATGGCTGTCCGCTTGCAGCAGCGGAGCGCTACATATTGGAATGCACTGAAAAACTGGCAGTGGTTGCCCAGCCTGTCAGCAGCACTCAAGCAGAAACCATTTCTGGTTTCCCAGATCAGACTTGTGAGGGTCTTCATCTGCTCATTAGTATGCCAGTTTTGATTGCGGACTCGGTTACGCCGGGCCTGCTGGCAAACGAAATTGGTGTTCAACTAGCGGGGCAGTCCTGCGATAGGGAGCCACTGCCATTTGAAGACTATCTCGATTGGCATGACGGTGTGCTGACTGATAGCGATTCGGCGGAAGACAGGAAAGCTGCACTGCATAGCCTAGAAATCTTGGATGAGCCGATGCCGCCCTTGCAGTTGAATATCCCTTTAGCGGATGCAGAGGTTTTGTCACAAACCGGGCAGAATGTTTGGCAGTGTATGGTGCCGCCGGCAACGGCAATGGGACTGCGTGATATGTGCCTGGAGCACACTGAATGTGACCTCAACGCGCTACTTGCCGGGCTATGGATGACGCTGTTGTGGCGCCTTGGGGATCGCTGTGCACAGCGGGTGACCTTGCCGCTTGATTTGCGTCAGTCGATTGAAGATCTTCAGACAACAGCAGGCCCGTTGATGGTGCCGCTCTCGCTGGCGCAGCATCTTAAAGCGGAGATGACCCCTACCGAGTTGGCCAGTTATATTCGTAAACGGCAGTCGCTTGCAGAAGATTGGGCGGAGTTCTATACCGAGTATGCGTCAAATGCTCAAGCGGACAGCAGTGTAAGTTTTGTCCGTCAGCACCGGAATGCTAGCTGCGGATTGATATGGCAGTCTGTCGAGCCTGGTATTGCGCCGCTGCGAGTGCAGTTTTGTCTCGAATCACCGGGTCCAGAAATCAGCATTTATCTGAACTGTGATACGTATGGCACGGCCGGCTTATCTTTGCCTGCTTTGGGACGTGCTTTCCTGGCTCTGCTTGCAGCAGCGGTCGGTAATCAAGACGTTCCAATTGATGAGCTTAGCTTATTGAGTAACCAAGACCGCGAGTTCTATCGCCATCTATGGACAGCACCCACGTCATTGCCCGCGCCGACGCTGCTGGACGCTTTTTATGTTCAGCTCGGTGTCGATGATGGGAGCGCGTGCGCGCTTCAATCTGGAACTCATACGATAAGCTATGCAGAGCTAAATCGAACCTCGGCGGAGTGGGCTGCGCTTATGGCGTCCCACATTTTTACGGGGGATCGTGTTGTGGCCGTTGCTCTGGAGCGCGGTCCATGGATGGTTGCTGCTATACTCGCATGCGCTAAAGCGGATGTTACATACACACCGTTGGATTCTTCCAACGCACCTTCACGCCTCAGTCATCAACTACAGCACAGCGGTGCTGAGTTATTGCTGGTGGACACAGAAACGTTGCGACAGATCAAGCGTAGTTTGAGTGCTGACCATGCTGTCATGCCGCCAGTCCTGTTGGTGGACGATGTGGCGGTTCCGCCGGAAGCAGTGGAACCCTTCTTGCGATCCCTGCCCCGCAAGGGGTCGACGGCCTATGTAGTCTACACGTCAGGCTCGACGGGACATCCAAAAGGTGTCGCTGTCAGTCATGAGAGCCTTGCTCACTATCTTCGCTCTGCGCACGACCGGCTTGGTTGGTCTCGGGGCGATGTATTTGCGACTGTGTCTACTATTAGTGCAGATCTTGGTAACACGGTCATTATGGGTGCACTGTACTCCGGGGGTACTCTTCACATTATTGATTACCCAACCGCTACTGATGGCGAGGCTTTTGCAGACTATTGTCAAGAAAGTCCCCTTGGCATACTAAAGATTGTTCCATCGCACTTTCAATCCCTTTGGCAGACCGTTAAACCTGAACGCCGGCGCGATCTGATCCCTGATCAACTTATTTTTGGCGGTGAGAGGCTACCTACAGATCTTGTAGGTGAGATACTTCAGGTGCGTCCGGATGCCCAGTTGAAGAATCACTACGGGCCCACTGAAGCAACAATTGGTGTATTGATGACATCGGTCACGTTGGGTGACACAGCTTCTATCCCACTGGGCAGTGCTAATTCGGGTACCGCCCTCATGTTATGCGATGGGGCGGGTCAGCCGCTGCCTCCCGCCTGTGTCGGTGAGCTTTACATTGGGGGCCTCCAACTCGCGGAAGGCTATTGGAAGGACCAGGATCTTACCAATCAGCGGTTTGTCAAAGGAGCATGGCTTCGAGGTGAGGATGGACTAGGAATAGTCGACCGCTGGTACAAAACGGGAGACCGCGTGTGGTTCGATCAAGACGACTTGTGTCATTACGTTGGTCGCTGTGATTTCCAGGTAAAAATTCGCGGATATCGGGTTGAGCTGGGTGAGATTGAAACAGCAATGGGTGAACTGGATGGTGTTCGATCGGCTATCGCGCACTACCGCGACGGGTTGACAGGCGATTCGGGTAGTCTACTAGCTTATGTTGTGCTTGATGAGGGAGCCACGCTAAGCCTCGAAACTTTACGATTGTCATTACAACAGCGCTTGCCTGACTACATGCTGCCCCAACACCTTGTGATACTGAAGCGTCTGCCTTTGAACCGAAATGGCAAGATCGATCGATCGGCATTACCGGAGCCAAAAAGTAGCAACAGCGTCAACTTTCTCGCACCGCGTTACCCTCTCGAATCAAAATTGGCTGAGTTATTTGCAAGTGTATTGAATATCGATAGCGTCGGTGTGCTGGACGATTTTTTTGAAATTGGCGGACATTCTTTGGCGGCGGTACGTGTGAGCGCGCTTATTCGCCAGCATATCTGCAACGAACTGCACGCTGCAGCCCTCTTTGACTATTCATCCGTTGCGGCTTTGGCTGCGCATATTAGAGAAATTCAATTTAATCCCGGTAGTGAGACACTGCCTGCTCGGGGGCTGTTGGTTCCCCTGAACGGACAGGACACAAACGTCCTGCTGTGCGTGGCATCCAATGCCCGACGAATATTGCGTTATCTACCTATCGCAAGGCGTCTGGACGGCCGCTACCACGTGGTAGTGCTTGACCCAAATTCGTTGGTTTGGAGCAGTAGCCGGGTACCGTCTTCCATTTCAAGCATAGCCGATGCTGGACAGGTCTACAGCGGTGTTATCAAGGATTATTTGAAAGAGCGATTTCCCGGCGGCATTGATTCCTTACACCTGCTGGGGTGGAGTTTTGGCGGGGTGGTCGCGCAGCAGATCGCGGTATCATTCGAATCTAATCAGTGCATAGACTCGCTAACAATAGTTGATAGTCGGCTTAAGAGCCGGGATCAGCGTGTGGCATCAGACCCGCTGTTGCGATATGCCGAACACCTGCCCTTGGAATCGCAGGCCCTACTTCATCAATTACCCTCTGCAACGCTCGATCTTTGGCGGCAGCGCATTCGTTCAGTAGCCCCAGGCGATGAGATAGCAGAGGCTATTGCGATCGCGACAGAACAGGGCCTTTTCGATATAGAGACCAACTATAGCCCCGATGAAATGCAGGAATATATGGAAGCACGTGAGCATTTCCATGGTCTTCTTGAGAAACATGAGGTGCAGGCCTTGAATGTTCCTCTTTCGGTGATTTGGGCCAATGCGACGCTTGAAGCTTGGCGCTCACAAGGTGTTCCCGCACCGGATTGGTCGACCTTATGTGGGGTGTGTGCAGTCGACTATCAGATTGAGTCGGAGCATGAAGATATCCTCAGCAAGGAGGCGTTCGCTGATCTAGTGGAATCCATTCTGTCTGACTCGAAAGTACAACGTTCGTGAACTGCTTTGGGAATAGCTTGCATCTTTTCTCGGTCCCGCTACGGCCTGTTGGTGAATGTCCATGAGTGCGTCTTTTCTTCGTCTCTGGTTCGGTCAAACCGTTAGTATTTGCGGCACAAAGATGACACAGTTTGCGATGGCGCTGTGGCTGTTCTCCGAAACAGGGTTGGCATCGGCCCTGGCTCTTCTGTTTGCAGCAGGCGCTGTGGGCACCCTGGTTGCTCAGTCATTTGCCGGGCTACTTGTGGATCGCTATTCGCGCAAGCTTGTAATGATTACATGCGATATCGGCTCTACCGTAACGAGTTTTGTGCTTCTTTATCTCGCTGTGTCAGGAACACTCCAGCTCTGGCATCTCTTTTTTCTGGTTGCGATGTCAAGCCCACTGTCTACGCTGCAGAGTATCGCCTATAGAGCGACTGTCGCCACGATGCTGCCAAAGAGCAGTCTGGGGCGAGGTGCCAGTCTCGCGACGTTGACGCACTATGGCACCAATATTGTCGCGCCGGCGTTTGCAGCCGCTATCTATCCGTTCTATGGGCTGCAGGGGGTTATCGTGGCTGATATTGTCAGCTTTGCGCTCGCCATGATGCTTATTGTTACGGTTAATGTCCCGCGTGTTAAGCCAATGAAAGATCGTTTGGTCACGACTACGGCTAATGGATCGGAGGCATCGACTGGGGTATCCGAGAGTGATCCTGAAGACCGGACCTGGATAGACAACATGCGTGAGGGATTTTCCTATATACGTAAATATCCGCAGCTCAGGGCGCTGCTCGTTTTTCAAATGGCCTTCATGAGTTTTCATGAAATCACCAACGCACTGTGGCAGCCCTTGCTAATGGCGCGTAGCGATAATGATCCGGTTGTTGTGGCCAGTGTCGCCATGGCCTCAGGTGTAACCGGTGTTTTGGCGTCACTCTGGCTTAGCGCCTATGGGGGACCGCGTCGACCCATCAGAGCGTATCTTTTCGCTTCACTTGGGGCAGGTACAGCGAAAACGCTGTTTGGTGCATCCAGCACTGCTCTGCAGTGGCAGGCGACGCAGGCCGCTAGCTCAATCAATTTTCCTATTCGTGCGTCGGCTTATAATATGGTGTGGATGGCGCAGGTGCCTCACCATAGGCAAGGCCAAGTTTTCGGACTCACTGGACTGTGTGTCAATGTTTGCATGTATCTGTGTTTTCTCGGCACCGCACTCGCGGCTGACTATGTGGTTCAGCCTTGGCTGGATGCGCATCCTGGCATTCTTGGGCCCCTACACCATGCGACAGGTACAGGCGCCGGTGCGGCGTTCGCGCTACTATACATTGTTGGCGGCCTGGGTATGGCGTGTGTAAGTCTCGTTGGACTACGCAGCAGACTTTTGCGTGATCATACTGAATTGGAGGAAACAGGCAGTGACTCATCGGTCCTGGTTGAGGGGCAGAGTAGATGACCGACTCACCAATCATTGAATTGCGGGACATACACAAAACCTATGGAGGCGCTGAAAATTGTGTGCGAGCACTCAACGGCGTAAGTCTTGCTATAGAGCCCGGAGAATTTGTTGCGATCATGGGTCCGTCCGGCTCTGGAAAATCCACGCTGTTGAATATTCTTGGTATCCTCGATGGTTTTGACAGCGGCGAATATTTGCTAGCATCCACTTCAGTGTCAGGTCTCTCTGAAGAGGAGGCGGCGGCGACAAGAAACCGCTTTATTGGTTTCGTTTTTCAATCATTTAACCTCCTGCCGTTCCTCACGGCGCTTGAGAATGTTGCGTTGCCGCTAACATACACATCGCTTGGCCCGAAAGAGCGCGATTTCAGGGCAATGGATATGCTTGCCTATGTCGGACTTGATACACGGGCGCATCACAGGCCGTCGCAACTTTCTGGTGGCCAGTGTCAACGCGTGGCAATAGCCCGCGCCCTCGTGACCAGGCCCAGAGTGATCTTTG
This sequence comes from Halioglobus sp., assembly GCA_013214285.1. Classification (GTDB taxonomy): domain Bacteria; phylum Pseudomonadota; class Gammaproteobacteria; order Pseudomonadales; family Halieaceae; genus Marimicrobium. The sequence continues at coordinate 8,736 of JABSPW010000017.1, forward strand.
CTGACGAGCCTACAGGTGCACTAGATAGCGGCACGTCTGACGAAATTATGACCCTGTTCCTTAGACTGCATGAGCGAGGCGCGAGTATTGTGATGGTAACGCATGCCAGTGACGTGGCTTGCAGGGCTCAACGCATTGTCTTGGTCAGGGACGGCAGGGTGTGTGAATGACGTTTATTGAACAGTGGCGGCAAATACTGCTTAGCGCCTTTCGGCATCGCACTAGAACCCTGTTGACTGCATTCGGTGTGTTTTGGGGAATCTTTATGCTGGTCTTGCTGCTGGGCATAGGTAAAGGCTTGGAGCGCGGCGTTCAGAGCATGTTTAAAGACGAAGCCGTGAACAGTGTGTGGGTCAGAGCCGGGACGACGTCGCTCGCATATCAAGGGTATACGATAGGTCGGGCAGTGACATTTTCGACAGAAGATATCGCCGCCGTGCAGCAGGCGATACCAGGGGCAACATCGATCACGCCTAGGCACACGGTACCACTTAGCAGAGCGGTCAGTAGCACAACGGGCTACGGCTTCTTTCCCGTGCTGGGTATATATCCTGGCTACCATACTATTGAGCGGAATCGGATCATACATGGGCGCTTTATCAATGCACTTGATATTGATCATCGTCGGTTGATTGCAGTATTGGGCCGTCGGTCCGCAGAGTTGTTATTTGGTAACCCAGCTCATGCTATTGGTGAGTTCATCATTCTCGATGGAATTTCGTTTCAGGTGGTAGGCGTTTTCGATGACGACGGAGGAGAGAGCGAGCTAAGGCGGATCTATCTTCCGTTCACCTCGTTGGCCCGCTCTCTTGATCCCTCTCGCGAATTTGGCCTTCTGGTGTTTGTGACCTCTGAGAAATTAGAGCCTCAATGGCTGGAGCAGCGCTTGCGGGAAGTGTTGGCGGTACGCCATCAGTTTGATCCCACGGACCTGGCAGCAGTTTCTGTCTTTAACGCTAATGAGCAGTTTAAAAAAATTGAGGCGATGTTTACTGGCATCAATTTCTTTATAACAGTCGTCGGTCTCGGTACTCTTTTTGCTGGTCTTGTCAGCGTTAGCAATATTATGATGATCTCGGTGAAGGAGCGTAAGCGAGAGATCGGTCTTAGAAAAGCCGTCGGAGCGACACCCAGATCGATTCAGTTGTTGGTAATGAAAGAGGCTCTGTTGATTGCCACCATTTCAGGCTATCTTGGTCTGGTGGTTGGTCTGGCGGTTATTGAAACGATAAGGTTGTCAGGCTTGGAGGCTGAATTTTTCCGGGATCCAGAGGTAAATCTCCTGGCAGCACTGGCTGCGCTCATTGCTATTATTTTCGGTGGCACTCTCGCTGGCCTGATCCCCGCCCGACAGGCCGCAAAAACTAATCCTATTGAGGCTTTGCGGCATGACTGAAAGGTTTTGCGCAGATAATCGAGAGAGATTAGAGGTTATTCCCAGTGCTAGGTAAAGTATTTGTCGGTTTACTTCTGATGATGTTGGTCGTTGCCAGTGCCGCTTTTATTTATTCTAAAGCGGTGCCGACAAAACCTGATCTAAATATAGTAACGCCCGAGCGAGCAACTATCCGAAAGACTATTGTCGCCAACGGCAATATTCTACCGCGCGAAGAAATCAGGGTGAAGCCGCAGATTTCAGGTGTCATTAAGCGTGTGTTTGTGCGTACTGGCGACCAGGTCAAAGTAGGCGATATCCTCGCCGAGGTCGAGCCTCAGCCTAGCCCTGCAGCCGTCAACGAGGCCAATTCCAGTTTGCGTGAAGCCGAAATCAGACTAGATCACGCGCGAAGGGAGTTGCGCCGCGCGGAGAAGATATTACCGACGGGCGCGATCACTGATACAGAGTACCGTGAATTACAGTTGAATGCTGAAATAGCGGTCGCCAATCTGCAAGTCGCTGAGCGGCTGGTAGAAATTGTACGTACCGGCGCCTCGGTGGAACTGGGGCACAGTCACTCAGAGGTGAGGTCCACGATTGCTGGTACGATTCTTGAGCGGCCTGTCGATATTGGTAGTTTCGTGATTGAAACCAATCCATTCAATCAAGGAACTACTATTGTGAAATTGGCAGACATGAACGATCTGCTTTTTGTAGGCGAGGTTGATGAAGAGAGTGCTGGGCAATTACGAGTCGGGATGCCCGTGTTGATTACTATTGGTGCATTTCCGGAACAGCCGTTGTCGGCTGCGATAGAAACGATTGCGCCGCAATCCAGTCAGCGCAGGGAATCCTCCGAGCAGTCCTCGATGGCTGATTTGGGTAATGGCGCAGTAACGACCTTCGAGATTCATGCAAAGCTGGATGATGAGACGCCGATGCCGCTTCGTGCTGGATACAGTGCGACTGCCGAGGTGGAACTGAGTCGTGCTGTAGATGTGCTGGCCATACGAGAACGTGATTTGCACTTTCGTGACGGCGCGCCGTACGTTATGTTGGCAGCGCAAGAAAGTGAAGTTTCCGAGCAGCCGGTACGCCTTGGGTTATCGGATGGCATTAGGGTAGAGGTCCTTGAAGGTGTTTCCGAAGAGTCCCGAATTGCGACTTCTGTGCGGCGATTCTAGGTAGCCCGTATGGTGGAGAAATTATGAGCCATGATACATCGAAATGGTTGGCCATTCCCCGACCGAATCCTTGGTCAGAGCTGCGCTTAATATGCTTTCCGTACGCGGGTGGTACGACGGCGACCTATGTGCCCTGGCGGGATTCTCTGCCGCAACAGGTCGAGTTGGTGGCGGTTCAGCCCCCGGGGAGAGGCAATCGTTTGTCGGAACCGAGTTATCGCTGCCCCGACGCGCTTGTGGCAGATCTCTATCCGCTATTGAAAGCATACCTGGATCAGCCCTACGTTGTCTTTGGTCACAGCATGGGTGCCAGACTCGGCTACGCGCTGCTGCGAAAAATTCAGCATGAAGGTGACGCACTACCGGTGCGGTTTATTGTTTCGGCAAGCCCTGCGCCGGATACTGTGCGCGATGAGGATATTAATCAGGGCTCGGACAAAGAATTTGTCGACTATTTTAAGAAGCTGGGTGGCACCCCGGTAGAAGTATTGGAGAGCGCAGAGTTGATGGCTTTTTATCTGCCGCGCTTAAGAGCAGATTTGACACTTGCCGGGACATATTTTCCTCCGCCCGTTACCCAATTTGAGACCGAGCTGTCGCTTTTGGCGGGGCGCCTCGATCAACAGGTCTCGATGGATGAGTTATTGGCTTGGCGTCATTTCTTTCGCTTTGGGGGAATTGTGGAAGAGTTCGCCGGGGGCCATATGTTCATAGAGACTGCACGTGATTCTGTTCTATCCAGCCTCAATCAGATGCTGCACGAGTCACTGGCCATGCTGGCTTGTGATGGTTTTGACAACACTCGTACCCTATAGCTTCCAGCGAATCGCGGAGAGTGGGATTCCCAATATCTCAGGCGTATTCTGCGTAGAAGCACAGTTCATTGTCAGATCGGTAGGGCTGGATACCATGGCCCACTTTGGTATCGATGTTCCTCATAATTTTAGTGGGATGGTTAATAAGCGTCGCAGCGAATATCTGGCCGGTCGTCTGTGTGCTAGAGAGGCGCTCCTGGCGGCCGGTGCCGGACAACCTATTCAGATAGCCAGTGCCGGCGATCGCAGCCCGATATGGCCTCATGGCTGGACCGGCTCAATTACCCACTGTGCAGGTCGGGCGCTCGCCGCCGTAGCAAGAGCAGACCGCGGGCGTCGCCTCGGTGTCGATGTCGAAGATTTGATGTGCGAAAACTCGGCATCTCGATTGGCAGAGACCATATTGCACGATGGTGACCAACTGTATCCTGGATATCCTTTTGCAACAGCGCTGACGATCGCCTTTTCTGCGAAAGAGGCGCTGTATAAAGGGTTGTATCCTGATGTCCAGAGGTTTTTCGGGTTTGAAGCAGCATCTATTGTCGAATACAAGGAGGATGTGCTTTATCTGGAGCTCAACGAAGATCTGTGTGGGCGGTGGCGCCGTGGGTCGGTATTGCCTGTGCACTGTACGCTGGAAAATGAGAGAGTGTATGCGTTAATGAGCGTGGGCGCAGAGCTGTTCCCAAGATAGACCTGCTGTAGCGTCGAAAGACGCACAGGGCGAGTGACAGGACGGTCCTCCAGAAGGGTTGCCGGGGTGAGCGCACATTGTGGCCGAGCGATACAGGTTGTGATGTGTGGCGCTACGTGTGCTCGACCAGGCAGTGGTTATTGTGCTGCTCAGTCTGCCAACTGGACAACAACCTCATTGCGCCGCCTCCAGGGCGGCGTCCACGGTGGGTCGTATTGATTCAGCGCAGGCCGGCCGAGGGTTTCGACATCATGGGCTGCAAGCACGGACAATAATTCCTTCGTCTTTTGGTCTACTTTGCCATCAGTTGCCCAGCCGGAGAATGCGATAACAGCCATGCGTCTTGCGGGGAGTGAATGCAGACTCACGCGTCGGTCTTCGGGATGTGGCAGCTGATCCATGTTGTACTCGGTGGGCATGGTGAAAGCCATATAGCCGTCAGGCGGCATACGTGTTTCCACCGGCGCTGTCATGGCGATAGATTGCTGGGTCGCATTGTTACCAAAGATGTAGTCTGCAAGTACGCGGAAGCGACCCGACCGGCTGCGGTCGTCTGCTATCGGAGTGCGCGCCTGTATGCTCGGGCTGTAGGCGCGGAGTTCTATATTCTGGATGTGCCCGATGGTCTCATAGGTCGGTTCGTCAGTGGCCTGTGCTATGCAGGGGACAGCGAGCAGGAGGGTGATGAATACGGCTGTTAGATGGTTCATACGATGCACCCTTGTACTTATCTGTATCTACGGCATCTGGATGAACTTGGTTCATCGCGCGAGCACTCTAGCCGTGTGGATAGGCTTTCCAAGTAACTGCGGTGCAGCCCGGGTAGGCTAGAGTGGGGGGCAGGACCAGGGTGACCGCTCCATCTAGCAAGGCTATGACGGCAAGGTGCGGATAGTGGCTTTTCGTCAGTCGCAATCGTTTACTGGGACTTGCTTGTGGGTGTCCTGAAACCTGATTGGCGCGTATAGCGCGGGTCATTAATGGAGCTAACAGTGTCACGTCAGGCATCGATAGTAGGTGTCATGGGTTGAGGGCTACCAGCGCCGCGATCTTATCTATGTAGCGGTACCTGAGGTTGCTGCCACTCTAATAAAGTATATTTAAATCAATGACATGTAATGATTTAGTCTGTGCGGAGGATAAAATTTCCTGGGTTTTACTTGATCGGCCTGGTGTAGGCGGGCAGTTAGAAAAAACCTTTCTATACTTAGGATCGGCGCCATTCAATAACGGGTGCGTGAAATGCCGCTTGGGGGTGGTGTGTTTACGCATGGACGCCAGATGGAAGGCGGCTCGCGGGCGCTGCGAATAGTGCAACGCCGGCCGCCGATAACTGTTTCGTTCAACAGGAAAATGAGGTTGGATATGCGATATGAACTGTTGGTATTACTCGGATTAGGTACTGTGCTGGGGCACGGTGTATTCGCTGACGACACGTCTTTGGACCACTACAATACGAAGATACCGTCAGAGATTCTCACGCCAAACGAGGTAGACACATCGATTGGTACATTCCGTTTTTTTGATGGATTACCCGATTCAGACACGGTTACGGCGGTATACGACAACCTCGATAGGATGCGTGCCACTGAGGCTTTCTTAGATATGGTCCCACTGGCATCTATTGAAGGGTTGCGACTTGGTATGGCGTCTCTTGGTGTTGATGCGGCCAATAAAATTCTTCTTTATAACGACCTGATGGATTCCAATTCGCTGTTTCTGACCGGCAACACAGACACGATCTATGCGATCGGGCTATTGGATTTGCAGCGCGATGGACCGACGGTAATAGAAGTGCCACCGGGCGCTGGACCGGGGACGCTCAATGATGCTTACTTCCGCTTCGTTATTGATATGGGTGCTCCGGGCCCTGATCGGGGCAAGGGCGGCAAATACCTTATTTTGCCACCAGATTATGACGGTGAAGTACCTGCAGGCTATTTCGTGGCGCGCAGTCCGACCTATGTCAACTGGCTCCCGTTGCGCGGATTCCTGGAGGATGGGAGCACGGATGCTGCCGTAGCGATGTGGTCAGATGGCTTGAAAATATATCCCCTGTCCGAATCAGATGATCCGCCTGCACTGGAAGTCATTGATGCGACAGGGAAATATGTCAATACCATCCATGCCAATGACGAAAATTTTTACCGTGAGATTGATGCGGTCATACAGCGTGAACCGGTGGATTTTCTAGACCCGGAACTTCGCGGTAACCTGGCTGCGATCGGCATTGAGAAGGGCAAGGTTTTCAATCCAGACGAGCGTATGCAGGCCATCTTGAAAGATGGTGTAGCCATCGCGAATGCCACAGCCAGGGCATTGGCGTTTCGGCCGCGCTCGGAAACGATCGGCATTTATGGTGAAGATAGTGCGTGGTTTACAGCGTTTGATGGTGGTAGCTATCAGTGGCTAAAAGACGATGGTCAGGGTGGTCGAAATAAAGATGCGCGTACCAGGTTTTTCTATATCGCCACGGTGAACACGCCCGCCATGGTGCTTGAGATGGTAGGTGCTGGATCGCAATACGCATTAGCGGCACAGGATTCACAGGGACGTTATCTGGATGGCGGGAAAACCTACAGTCTTACTATTCCTGCTGACGTGCCGGCTAAGGATTTTTGGTCACTAGTGGTTTATGACCCGCAAACAAGATCAATGTTGCAAACAAGTCAGCCGTACCCGTCAAAGAACAATACGCGCAATCGAGACCTCGTCACTAACGCAGATGGTTCAACCACAATCTGGTTCGGACCCGAAGCCCCGGCGGGTAAGGAGGCGAATTGGATTGAAACCGTTCCGGGCAAAGGGTGGTTTCTGTGCTTACGTTTGTACGGGCCGCTAAAAGCGTGGTTTGATAAATCCTGGCGGCCTGGAGAGATTGTTGCAGTATCGGACCCAGCTTAGTGACGCATTGGCAAGCGCAGGATGAGAAATTGTCGAGCCTATAGGATGAGGCGCTATTTGACCGGCCTAGTGTTGTGTGCGGACGATGATGCAGTGCTTGCCGCCAAGATGACTTTGCTCACAGAGGGGCATTGTCCCGCTCGCTAGTATGATCGAGGGCAGTGATCAATCAGAGGAAAGTATCTGTGTCCTATTTGCACGACTTATTCGAAGCAGCTCCTATCAGCGCATTGTTTCTGGCGCTTGCCGCGGGCTATGTTCTCGGTAAGATCCGCTTCGGCCGGTTTCAGCTTGGTGGTTTGGCTGGCACGCTATTCGCGGCGATTATTATTGGTCAGGTGGGAGTAGAGGTGGATGAAAATATAAAGGAGATGTCATTTGCCATTTTTATCTACACGCTCGGTTTCGTCAGCGGGCCGCAATTCTTTCAGAGTCTTGGTCGCTCCACGCTAAACCAGCTGCACCTGACGCTTGTATCTAGCCTGGTTATATTTGCAACAGTCTGGACGCTGGCCAAGCTAGTCGGACTGGATCAGGGCACCGCAGCCGGTCTGCTTGCCGGTGCTACAACAGAATCTGCATCAGTGGGCACGGCCGGGGATGCTATATCCGCTATGCAATTGGATGAAGCTACGAAGGCTACGCTGCAGGCAAATATCGCAGTGACTTACGCGGTCACTTACCTGTTTGGCTTCACCTTGGTTGTTTTCTTTGTGACAAATCTGGCGCCTCGCTTAATGGGTATAGATCTCGCAGAGTCAGCCCGTGCTTACGATCTAGAGCTGGGTAATAACAGCCAGACGCTAGTATCTGGACAGTCCGCAGCGATGGATGGAATCCGCGTAAGAATTTACAGAGTCGACAATGTGGAAATGAGCGGGGTGTGTCTCGGGCAATTTCGCGAGCAACATGACGAGATGGTGCACATTGAGCGCGTTGTGAGAGCGGGGCAGCCCTTGACACTTTCCTCGGAAACTACCTTGCAAGTGGGGGATCTGGTAAGACTGATTGGACAGCGCGCCTCATTGGTTGCCTCAGGTCGCTTGTTGGGCGAAGAAGTGGGGGAAGCAGATGGCTTTGATATCGTCACGGAAACTCGCGACGTGGTGATTACGCGTTCATGGGTAGTTGGCAAGACGATGGCAGCCGCCCGCGACGCACTCGATATTAACCTAAGACGCGGCGTATTTGCATTGCGCCTTAGGCGCGGTGACAGAGACTACCCCTTTGGCCGTCATACAGTGCTACAAGCCGGCGATGTTCTCACCTTGCATGGCCCCGCGCAGGCTGTGTCAGGTACTGCCCATGCAATCGGTTACTCTATTGATGGGGCTGACGGAGTGGACTATGCCTACCTGGGTTTGGGAATCGTTGTGGGTATGCTGCTGGGTATGGTGACCGTGCCAGTAGCCGGATCGGAAGTGGCGTTGCATACCGGAGGTGGTTGTTTGATCGCTGGACTGCTATTCGGTTGGTTGCGCTCGAAGCGGCCGACATTTGGTAACATTCCGCCGGCAACGGCGCTACATTTGCGCGATTACGGCCTATCCATTTTTATTGCCAGTGTCGGTCTGGCTAGTGGACCGCAGGCGCTGACCTTGTTGCAGGAAAGAGGGCTTATTTTGCCGCTTCTGTCCCTAGTGGTGGTTTTAATGCCCCTTACCGTGTGTACTTTCTACGCACGAGTGGTTTTAAAGATGTCGCCTGCGCTGGTGTGTGGTGCATTAGCCGGAGTAATGACGTGTACACCCGCACTGAATGCTTTGGTGGGCAAGGCGGGAAGCGAAGCGCCTGTGGCGGGCTATACTGTGCCATACGCAGTGTCGAATGTAATACTGACGTTGTTGGGTCCAATTATTGTGCTGACGGTGTAAGCGGCTCAGCCAACAAAGCAGCAGTGGTCGACCGGAATGAGGTGACTGTACAGTAAGTCCTGGGCGAATGTCGTAACGTGTTGTAGAGTCAAGAGGTAGTGACATGATGGCTCTCTTGTTCATCCTGTCCTTCGTGGCGTCTATTTGTGCCAGCGCGGGTAAGGTCTATGGCACACTGATTGTCGGCTACGCCGCCCTCGCCGGCACTGTGTTTTGGTTTCTGCACCACGCGCAAGATGCGCTCTCTATAGTGCTGTGGCGATGTCGATCGTGCAGATCTAGCGGCAGCTGAAGTCCGTGGGTATCATCGCTATCACTGTGGTACTAGGCTTTGCGTCATTTGACCAGTTTTCAGCACATGAAGTGCCCTGTCCCACTGTGTTTACTGCAGCGTATCGGTTTTTTTGCGGTGGGACGTCGGTTGCTGATGAATGTTGTGCTCGGACCTAAGTCCGCGCACTATAGTTTTGCGATTATCGCTATAATCGGTGGGGGTGCAACCGCGTTGCGTCAAATTAGTGTGCATGTCATCCCTGGCACGCCAGGATACGGTGCCCCTTTTGGGCCTGCATTTCTAGACTGGGGTATTTATTTTATAGGGTGTCATCGTGGCGGCGTTAGCGGCCATTGCCGGATCTTCCAAGCAATACAGTGCTGATACGGGTTACCTGTGTTTTGGCGTGCAGCCATAGTTGTGCGAAGCCAGTGTTGTATTGCTGTTGTCTGTGTACGTCAGCAATGCGTTGTCCACCCTTGCACTATGTGGTCCTGGTCTGATGACCCGACGGAATACTAGACAGGCAGTGGACAGGCGATACCGGGTCGTGCGCCGTAGGGCGATTACCGTGGGTAATGCAATATCGGGTAACAAGCAATGGGGCCTGCGGTTGACATGCTAAAATAACGGATGGCCTGGGCTTCGGGGACTTGCCCCGGCATAGTGGACAAGAGTTTGGAAACTATATGGAGTCAATTCTCGACGGTTTCGGAAGTAAAAGCCGGACTGCCAATGTTGGTTATTGTTGGTACTTTTATTAAAGAAATCGGTGCCTACGCGCCGTTTCACTATGCTGTCAGTGATGCGATAGGCGAATCTGCAGTGATTGAATATACAGCCGACGGACTGCGTATTTTTGATAACACGGTTAACGTGGTCACTAATATTCCGCGTTACGACTGGCATCTGACCAATTTAAACAATTACGTTGGACTGTCTGCCCAGAATCGTGAGGCAAGGAGATTGGGTGAACGGGAGTTGCAGCCTTTTGGCGAGGGCACGGGGTTGTTTGGCCTGCCGGGAGATTACTCGTCACCCTTGCGCTTTGTCCGCGCGACCACTTTTACCAACACGGCCGGCCTCAGAGAACAGTGAACGATGCCGTTTTCACAGCGTTTCATATACTGAACCACTTCGACATACCGAAAGGCTCTGTCCGCGAGCTGCACGATGGCGACCTGCTCACTGACTACACAGTATAGACGTCGGTTGTGGATACCAAAAATGCGATCTACTACTACAAGACCTTTATTAGTCAAGCTGCAGAAAAGGTTGATTTACGCCGTGCTCTTGAGGGCCTAGAGGCGCCGAAAATTATCACGATGGCATCCGGTTTTGAGGTGACAGATCGCTCGCTCGATAGAGTGTTGGCTAACCTCCGATTTAGGGTGCTGCTTTACTCATTTGGTCGACATAAAAAACTATATAAAACAACAACATGCGATAAGCGCAGTGCCGATGTGTTCCCTCGCGATGACAGAATAGTACGCCAACATAATGTGCCAACGCTGTCGAATGATGTGGCTCTGTTTAGGGCAAATCATCGTATTCGAGTAACCCGGTTGTGCTATTTTGGGGGAGAGTCCGAAGCTCACTTTCGCACGCTGAGTGACTCTGAACTATAGTTCAAAGCGGACTGTGATCTGTTTGCCTTGTGGTTTTGAGTAAGATAAGCGACGGTTTCAAGAGGACAGATCGAGCATGTCGGAAGATCACTGGAGAGTGTCATCGCTATGAAGAAAGGCGTTATCTGTATTCTGATTTTTCTAGGTTGTTCGGTGCACGTTTATGCTGGTGGCCTGTACATTCGTGAATTCGGGCAACCGTCTCAGGGCACCGCGGGGGCAGGCGCAAACTTGCTTGCTGAAGATGCATCGCTGGCATTTCAGAATCCCGCTGGGGTTTTTCGTTTAGAAGGTGACAGTGAATGGATGGTGACGGGCATTATCCTGGATTCCAGTATTAAGTTTGATCCGGATGATAGGAATACGGTGGTTGGCAACGATGGTGGCGATGCGGGCGACACACAATTTGGAGGAGCCGTCTTTTATACGCGGAAGCTGAATGAGCAATGGGGTGCTGCTTTTGCATTGAATTCAGTAGCTGGCAGTGCGCTGGAGTATGATGAGGGTTTTGTGGGTCGCTACACGGGCAAGCAGGCCGAGGTAATCACTATCAGTCTCTCGCCGAGTGTAGCCTATAAGATCAACGAGGAGCTGTCTGTATCGATAGGTGTGAACGCGGTTTACGGGGAGCTGGAGCTGAAAGCAGCGATACCCCCGTTTATTGGCCCGGCGATAACCGAGCGAGATGGTTTGGCCAAGATTGATAATGGCGATGACTATGACATCACTGGCAGGGCGTCGATCCTTTGGCAGGCGGCGGAAAACTGGCGATTGGCACTGATATATGTGGGCGAAAGCAAACTGAATTTCAACTCCGATCTTGAGTTGACACTACCTGGTCCGCTGAGTGGTGTGACTGCAGACAATATCGGCACCGATGTGAAAGTGGTGTTTCCGCAGGGCTTAGCGGCGAGCGCCCTGTATGACGTGAATGACCGGTGGAGCGTCATGGCGCGCCTCGGCTGGGAGGAATGGAGTCGTTTACAGTCTGTGCCAGTGACGACAAGCCAGACCGGCAGCGCTATACCCATTGAATGGGACGATGTTTGGAGTTTGGCTGCGGGCCTGCGCTATGACAATAATGGTCCCTGGTCCTGGTACTCGGGCATTGCCTACGATAGCGATGCGGGCAAACCGCAGACACGTGTCGCTATTTTGCCCACCGATCAGCAATGGCGATTGGCGGGCGGCGTTAGTTACAACTGGAGCGAGAAATATACGATTGGTAGTGCCATTACGTACATAGATCTTGGTTCTGCCAAGTCCAATGTCGGCTCCCCGGGCGGAGTATACGCGGGTGACTTTTCTACTAATCGGCTTATTGTCTGGGGCTTTAATTTGAATTGGCGGTAAACCCTACGCTCATCGATTTCACGGTAGCGTTATGGTCGTTTGAGCTTCTATTTACATACCGAGGGGGCGCTTCGGCAAATGTTCTAGGGCGGTTTATCTTTGCTACGTGTGTTTTCTTGTCCAGTCTTGCATTGGTTTGGCCAGCTGCTGCAGAGGGCCTAGATCGCTACCGATTGCCTATTCCGCAACGGGAGGCAGAACGGATTGTAGAAGCGCAGCCAGAGAGAATTCCCTTTTCCGAGCCATGGTCTGAGGACCCTCCGGACGGTGCGCCGGATGTTTTGACCGTGTTACTTAATGATGTTGGTTTCGGTACCTCCTCGCCCTTTGGCGGCCCTGGTAACCTGTCGACGCTGCTGTAGTTGTCTGCGAACTAGGTCGTCACTGTCTCGACCATCATTCGCTGAAGTGGCTGCCAAATATCCGACACGTTGGCCGTGTTGTGACCGTGCAGTATACTCCGCTCCAGTTTCATGGCATATCGTCACCAAGTCGAATGCGTTGATGTTTCGAACTGGGTTATAGTGGCGCGTTCACTGGTTTATCATGGGAAGAAATTATGGGCTACAGAGTTGTGCAGTGGGGTACGGGGAATGTGGGGTATCACAGCCTTCGGCATCTGATCGAACATCCGGACTATGAGCTTGTCGGCTTGCATGCGCACAGTCCTGCTAAACAGGGCAAGGATGCCGGCGCGATTGCGGGCCTGGACGTTAATACCGGTATAAAGGCTACGAATGATGCCCAGGCCTTACTTGCTTTGCGCCCTGACTGCGTCCTGTATAACGCCAATGGCGAAAACAGACCTGAAGAAACCATCGCTGATATGCAGTCAATCTTGCAGTCGGGTGTCAACCTGCTGTCAACTTCGATGATATTTTTAGTCTATCCATCTTTCGCTGAAGAATCCTTGCGCGTGCCATTGGAGCAGGCTGCAGATAAGGGGCACGCCACGATGTTTATCAATGGCGTTGATCCCGGGTTCAGTGGTGATGTTCTTCCTCTGGCCGGGCTGCAGATGGCAGACAACGTGCAAGAGTTGCTAGTCCAGGAGCTTGTCGACTATTCAACCTACGAAGATCCTGAATTCACTGGCATGGCTTTTGGTTTTGGTCAGCCCGAGTCGGCAGAGCCGATTATGTCGATGGCAGGGATTCTGCGATCAGGGTGGGGTGGTATGGTCCAGATGATGGCAGATCGCGTGGGAATAAAGCTTGATGAGATTCGTGAAAGTTACGAACGCTGCTTTACAGACGAGGCTTTTGATACGCCAATGATGCATGTGCCGAAGGACTCTTGCGCAGCCGTGCGCTTCAGGCTGGAGGGTATGGCGTATGGCAGGCCAGTGATTATTACTGAGCATGTGAACAGGCTGCGAGAAGATATCGCACCGCACTGGCCCACGCCGCCCCATGGCAAGCAAGGTGTGCATCGATGTGTTCTGAAGGGCAATCCCAGTGTAACGATGGAGTGTTTTTTAGAGGGCAGCGATGGTGACTACAATACAGGCGGGGTCCAATGCACGGCTTTGCGGATGATCAATGCAATACCAGCGGTGTGCGATCATGCACCGGGACTGATAAGCACGCTGGACTTACCCTATACGCCTTCGACGAACTTTGTGCGCTGAAGCGGCCAGCTACAATTTCCTGTAAACGAATGCTTTATCGATATAATGACGCACTGTGTAAGCCTTGATAGCGTACCTCAGTCGGAAAGTTTCCCTCAGTTTTTATTATGTAATGCTATTTTCTTTGGTGCTAGTCTGTGGTCGCAACTATGAGTTTTTTTGAAAGTGCTGACAGCGCGGCAACAGTGTTTAGAAGCGCCGATAAGGCGCATTATCCTAAAGTAATAGGAGTATCGGGCCTGGAGCGGGTTGATGTTGAAAACGCCTTGGTGACTTGCCTATCGCGATGAGAAGGTGGCAGAATGGCGTGAAGTGTCATTTGTAATTAAAACTGTATAAGGACCTCACACTGTCGCAAGATCTTATTACTCTCGGCAAGCGAATTGAAAAAGAAACCGGGCATTATGCGGGTGGTCCAGCCCATGATTTTGCAAGGGTGGGGCGCAACACATTCCAAACGCTGCTCGCGGATGGCTTACTGCCTTTCCACCGCCTGTTGGACTTCGGTTGCGGTTCATTGCGCAACGGCTATTGGTTAATTCGTTTCCTTGATGCGGGCAATTACTTTGGGATTGAGCCGGTGGAGAAGTGCGTCCGCGCAGGTCTCAAACACCTGGTCGGGCCCGAAATCGAGTCGCACAAAAAGCCGCGTTTCCTGTTTAATAGTGACAACGACATGGGCGCTTTCAATGTGCCGTTTGATTATGTCGTTGCACGCTCTATTCTTTCCCATACATGCCCGGGCATGTTACACCGAATGCTGGAGACCTTTTCCAGCTCCTCACCTCAGGGCACCTTGTTTGCCTCTTACTGGCGGCATGACATACCGGATATGCCGCAGTGGTGGCAGGTTAGAAGCAAACGCAACCGTCTCATTATGCGCTACCGCGATATGGCAGTCGATACAAGCAAGATGAGAGAGCGCCAGATTTCTGCCGTCGGCGACGATCTGCCGGACGATGACATGCGTTTCATTCAAATCATCACCTACTCGCTGGGCCGCATGCAGGAGATAGCGGCTACTCATGGTTTGTCCGTGCAAGAAGACTGGACATTCCATCCGATCAATCAGCAGATCTGGTTGAAGTTTAAAAAGCAGGGCGCATGACCGGATGCTATGCATTGGATAGTATAGCTTCGAGTCGCCAACGGAAGCACATAACTGCTTGAGAGTAAGAGAGGCACGGTTTGTCACTAAGGTGATCACGCGTCCCGGAGCGTTCGAAACTCATTTCTCTATCCCTGAAGGCTAAGCTTTCATCCGGCGCAGGCTCGCCCGCGATTTTCTAAAGCTGATACACAGCATAGCATGACTGGGATGGACTGCAGGGAGTGCCAATGCGCTGCGGTGGACCTCATCCGTCCCGCGCTTAAAGCAGCTCGCCAAAGTCAGACAGCGACCGGCCTGCACGGGCGTCGCACTATATGTGAATTACCGTCACTCTGGCTCGATTGCATTGGTATAGGGCCTGCGCTATTTTAACTGGAGTTTGGCACCCTGCGCCAAATCGTATGGCCGTCAACAATAATTCAAAGTCAGTGGAGGCTCAGTATGTCCAGACATCGTGTAAGCGTTTCATTTTTGCAGGCGATTTCTTTTGCGCTGCTTTCCTTTCTGCTTGTCGTTGGTGCTACCAGTGCCAAAAGTAATACATCGGGTGCGGTGCAATATCCTATCGTACTTGTCCATGGATTGTCCGGCTTTGATACGCTGTTGTTTGTCGATTATTTTTATGGCGTTGAGAACGCGCTGGCCAGCGTGGGGGCCAAGCAGGTATTCACGGCACAGGTCAACGCCTTTGAAAGTAATGAAGTACGCGGGGAACAGTTGTTGACTTATGTTCAGGACGTCCTTGCCGTAACCGGTGCGGGCAAAGTCAACCTGATTGGTCACTCCCAGGGCGGCCCGACATCGCGTTATGTCGCTGCAGTGCGTCCCGATCTGGTTGCCTCGGTGACCTCCGTTGGCAGCCCCCACTATGGCAGCGACGTTGCCGACCTCATTAATAACTCGCCGCTCAGCCCTGCCGTCGATGGTATTGCCAATGCCCTCGGAGGGTTGATTGCTGGATTGTCTGGTGACCCCGGACAGACGCAAAACGCGATGGCAGCGTTCGCGTCTTTGGATGCCGCCGGTTCAGCGGATTTTAATGCCATCTATCCCCAGGGCCTTCGTAGCGGCGCCTGCAGAGCCACCCCGTGGGTGAATGTTGGGCGATGGTGGTTGCCACAATGGGTCAAGGACTATTCAGTCAATGACGGCGAACATCAGGTCGATGGCGTGCGCTACTACTCTTGGGGTGGCACCTACAATGCGGTAGTGAACACCAATCCGCTCGATCCTATCGATGCCGTGTTGGCCCTGACTGCTCTGGTGCATGGTGACGAAAATGATGGACTTGTGGAACGCTGCTCTATGCACCTAGGTGACAACATTAGAGATGACTACACGATGAATCATCTCGATCAGACGAATGGCTTGTTCGGTCTGCGAGGGCTGTTTACCTCAGCGCCGTTACCCGTGTATACAGCGCACGCGGCGCGCCTGAAGAACGCGGGACTTTAGTGTCCGTTGTGTCATGTGGTTGCAGCGCAGGTCTGCGCGCCTCACAAGACCGGCTGACGCCCCCACAGCTGGTCAGCCTCGGGTTGGTATACATGCTGATATGAAGGCGAAAGCGGCCCTGGCCTTAATGGCAGCGTTACTTCTGTGGGTGTTTTACTGGTGTCTTGATAGGTCCGATGTGACAGCCCTGTCTCGCCAAGAGCCGACGGCGAGACAGATCAGGCCTGAAAAGACTGTGCCCCCTGCGGCGATAGAGCGGATGCTGGAAGAGGCCGGCCAGTCAGCGCATGGCCTGCCCGATGAGCTTTTTGACCAGCCGCCGTCATCACTCGCCGATGTCGGCTTACCCGCGCCATTGCAGATAGGCCCCAATGGCGCGTTGATCGTTAATCAGCGGTTAAGAGGTGTTTTTGACCACTATTTGACGGCGATTGGCGAGGAGCCTTTAACGATTATAGTGGCTCGGATTCACCATCACCTGCAGAGCGTGCTGAGTACTGAGAACTATGTAATCGCGGTGAACCTGCTGGACGGTTACCTGCAGTACCGCAACAACATAGGCATTATTATCAACAATCACTCCGCTTATTATGATGCTTTGTCCTTTGACCTGTCTGCAATAGCAGCGGTGAAGCGCGACATTCGTGAGTCCCGATCAGATTTCATGTCGGCCGATGTGGTCGATGTGCTGTTCGGGCAGGAAGATGCCTACGATGACTACACCTTGAACAAGCTGCGCATTCACGTGGATGACAGTCTGTCACAGCAGCAAAAAACGCGAGCGCTGCTGCAACTTGAAGAGTGGGCGTTGCAAACCGGCGCCATTGCTTCGAATATGTCCTCGGTGCTGGCGCTGTCGCGGCAAAAATCGGCGAGCTTGCGAGATGCCAAGGCCTCGGATGGGGCCATTTATGAAGCCCGGCGTCAATTGCTGGGCGATGATGCGGCCGACCGTATGGCGGCATTGGATACTGCCCGCCGTAAGTGGCAACAGCGGGTCGATGAATACCGACAGGAATTGACGAGTATCGAGGGTTATCCCAAGGGCGAAAAGGAACACGCGGCTGAACAAATCAAGCAAAGGCATTTTCAGGGGAGTGAGCTCATCAGAATTCGGGCGCTGGACAAGAATCAATAAGCCGCGTCTGGACTAGCAACTTTAAACAGGGCATGCCAGGGATCGCTAGCAAGTCAGGTGGTTGGTTGGGACTGCACTCAAGGGATGAACAACGAGACGCACCGCCGCATCCCGCCAAACATCATTTCCTGCGCCGCCTGGCGCTATTGCAGCGTCAGCTTGAGGCACCGGGATACGGTAATCTACTCGCCGAACGAGAATAAGCGTAACTTGAGAAGCGGTCCGGCTCGGGCGCTTTAGTCTCGAAGGGCCGTCTACAACGCATTGCAGGCGAATGCCTGGGTAAATACTGCCTATCGATGGAGTCCTGTTGCGTTTTGTGGCAGATAGTGGCACCTCTGGCAAGTAGTCGACTCGAAAAGTAATGTGTCGGCAAATTTTCAAAACAGCTTTTCATGTATGACTACATAGTAAAGATCCTTGATAGGTAAGCTGGCCATTTGGCGATTCATGGCGTTGGGGTTAATATCATGGGCAAACGCATTCTGGTGACCTCGCTTGAGGACGTATTGGTCAGTCGTAGTACAGCGCTGTTTTGCGAGTTAGGGTGTTTGAAGGCGTTACATCGGTGCAAGTGCAGGGGATCGATAGACAAAAACAGGCCGACAAGACGATGATGGAGTATACATCGCTGCGTTGAGGTGCTGCTGGCACGGGATAATCACATTGAGATTACATTAATCAGATAACGGGAAGATAATTATGGGTATGATGAGTGAGTTCAAGGAGTTTGCTGTAAAAGGCAATGTTGTTGATATGGCCGTCGGTATCATTATTGGTGCTGCGTTTGGTAAAATCGTATCGACGTTAGTCGATGGGGTTATCATGCCGCCCATCGGTGTGGCCCTGGGCGGGGTCGACTTCTCTGATCTGGCTTTCACGGTCAAGGAAGCGGTCGGAGAAGCACCTGCAGTGGTCATCAGCTATGGCGCGTTCATTCAAACGGTGATCGATTTTACGATTATTGCCTTTGCCATTTTTATGGTCATTAAATTTATGAATTCCTTGAAGAAAGAAGAGGAAGCACCGGCTACACCACCGGAACCGAGTAAAGAAGAAGTCTTGTTGACTGAGATTCGTGACTTATTAAAAGATCGTGCTTAACGCCGCATTAAATTGACTGAGGGTAGCGTTACGCCGAATCTCGCTGTTCGGGCGCGTGTCGGCAATCTTTTGACGCTGAGAAAAGCCGGCGTCCTCATGCGTCTTTGGGCGTCGGCACCCGGGTGATCGGTATACGCCATCACCCCGGCCGGTACTAATGTAATGAACCATCCCTATCCACGCTGCTAGCTCAGCGGGAGTCCTCAGGCTAGCCTTTGATCTAAAGGATCTCAACCTTGGATGGGAGATCAAAATGACTATTAGTATTTTAGGTATTGATATTGCCAAGAGCACTTTCCAGTTTCATGGCGCCGATTGTAAAGGCAATACAGTGCTGAAGAGGCGGCTGCCTCGACATAAACTGGCTGCCTTGACATAAACTGGCAGCTGAGATAACCAACATTCCCCTTTGTGCCATCGTGATGGAATCCTGCGGCGGAACCAACTATCGGGCACGCGCATTCCAAAGAAGTGGCCATACAGTAAAGCTGATCAGCCCCCAGGTTGTAAAACCCTTCGTGAAAACCAACAAGAACGATGCGAATGATGCGCAGGCGATAGTCGAGGCAGCCAGCAGACCGTCGATGCACTTTGTGCCAATAAAACAGGTGGAACAGCAGGACATCCAGTCAATCCATCGAGTACGGACTCGGGTGGTCAGAAATCGAACAGCATTGATCAACGAGATCAGGGGGCTATGCCTGGAGTATGGAATTGTTCTTACACATGGGGTTGGCAGAGTTAAATCTTCCCTGTCTGCCGTCATCGCCAGTAGCGATAACGAGCTGACGCCATCATCACGAGAATGTATGCAGGATCTGTACGATGAGCTGTTGGACGTCGATTACAGATTGAAGAAGCTGGATCCCAGGATTCGAAGCCTGTGTCGGCAGGATGAGCGCTGCAAACGCATTCTGAAGATATCGGGTATAGGCGAGTTAACTGCGACAGCCATTGTAGCGGCTGTGCCCGATCCGAGGGAATTCCGAAATGGCCGGCACATGTCAGCCTGGCTAGGACTGGTGCCTCGGCAATCATCCAGCGGAGATAAACAGGTTCTCATGGGTATCAGTAAGCGGGGTGATCGCTACCTTCGGACTCTGCTGATTCATGGAGCCAGGGCTGTATTGAGTCAGTCCAGGAATCTGGATAACGACGATAGTCGCTGGGTTGGTAGAAAAAAGCCACGTTGGGTCATAACAAAGCGGCCGTCGCTTTGGCCCACAAAAATGCGCGGATCATTTGGTCGATGTTGGCTACAGGGGATGAGTTTAACTATGGATCACACGCAACTGCTGCCTGATACTCAATGTCAGGCAGTTTCTATTAACGAACGGAAGACTATCGCGAGTTTGCTACAGTTGATTTTAATGATGGTGAATAGGTCATACCGGCTTTTCTAGCACCTGTAACTTGTCACGACCCCTGGAGGTCATGGTACTGATTAGGAATGAGAGCGCGGATTTACATCAGGGCACGAGCACTGCTTAGATGCCGAATATATGACTGCAACTCAGGCCTATAACAACTATCGGAAATCGACTTGCAAAAGGGGATGGTTCATATATGACAGGTTAGGGCGCTGATTCGATAGAATCTCCACCTCAGGAGACCAGGCCACCGCCCTGCTCCACTCATTGAACCCACTGGCCCTCAGATCCCGATAGTGATGAGTGCGAACCAAGTGCCTTCCTAGATTGAACAAATTGGGCACCACAGCATGGGCATTAACAAATCGCTGTGCCTACCTAATCGATATGAACTTTCGCACCCCTCGCTCCCGAACCCTTGTCACCTCATGTGATTGCTCTGCCCGATTGTTCTCATACTGGTTAGTGCTGTGGACGGTCTCGGGCATCACCTCTCGGTGCGCTACCGGATAACTGCGTAGCTTATCGGTGATGATCTTCCGGGGCTCGGCACCATTAGATCGTAGCAGACGCTTGAAGAGCCGTTTTGCCGCCGGTCCATCGTGCTTCGCTTGCAGATACACATCAACGACTTCCCCATCCTGACACGGCTCGCCAGACGTCGTGTTGTTGGCCGTTGATCTTTACCAAGACTTCATCAGCGTAGTATGCAGCACTGTACCTCGGTGTCGCCGTTTCAGACGTCTGGAATAGATGGTAGCGAACTCGACGCGCCATAGACGGATAGCTTCTTACCACTTTAGATCTGGACCAGGAAAGTCGGGCTAGTTCACTCCGATTCCTCGGTCGTATCGAGATGGCGGCGTAACTTTTTTAGGAATTTCACCTCCAGCATGGCCTCGCCGTAGGCCTCCTTTAGATCACTGAGCTGTTTCTCGCATTGCTCGGCGACATCTTTGGTGTTGGCTTTCAGGGCATTCTCCATGCCAGCCTCGGCATCGGTCATCCAGCTTTCAATCTCGGCCTGCGTAGGATCATACTCCCTGGCAGCCTCCGGAATCGTGGTCTGGCCCCGGTAAGCCTAATTAAGCTACTCCGCTTTACGCTTCGCTGTCCATCGTTTGATTTCGGGCTCTTGCATCATGATTGTCGCCAGTATAGTCACGACAATACCATGTGCGTTCATTCACTGGGTCATTACACGCTCAACTGGCTGCAGTGTGCGCGACTTCTCTTGCGATCGCCGTAGAGGATAAAGCTGACAGCCAATTGCCGGAATTGTTAACAACGTCACGTGCCCTAGGTGGATATGGCGCCGACGCCTATGAAGCAGAGGGTAATATATTTTCACCAAATGCTCTGACCGCATGTCCTTGGACGGCGTATGAGCGGGTGTTACAATCGTCCAACGGAGATGCATTTGTTTGGTTCATCGACTTTGCCGCAGTAGTGGAGCTACTTGTGGTATCAATGCGCAATATACGTAAAACATAGTGTGGCTTGACTACCTGGGGTCTGCTGGTGGCACTGGTTTTCATGGTGACCATACCACTTTTGATTTCCGATCTAGGGACTGGTTCTACCACGATCAGGTTGATGATTCGTTGTCGTGCATTGAGCACTGGGTTTAGATGCGTGCTGTACCGCTATGGTAAGGCGGAAGGATTACTGACTACTGTTTCCATTTATTTCCAGTACATTGCGGCGATACGGCTGTGAACAAAGAAAAATATGAACCTTTGCTTGGTCAGGGGTAGCTATATGAAATTGAAGAAGTATCCGTTACTGGAAATTCGGCTGAGAAGATACGCCAGAAGTGTGAAGGAATCACGACGTAAACTGACAGCGCTGGGTAATCCTTGGTTGAAGGAAATAAAACCGGACTTTTTGGGTGTAGGAGCCCCCAGGGCAGGATCGACCTGGATGCACAATAAATTGTCGCTTCATCCACAGCTATTTCTTCCCCACGAAAAAGAAGTGCATTTCTTCGATATTCTCAATGCGGAAGGCCGGTACAGGTTCGATGTCCAATCGCCCCAGGACAGGCGATGGTATGCGACTTATTTTCTTCGCGCGGGCAGTCGTATCAAGGGGGAAATTACACCGGCATATTCTATTTTGCCCAGAGAGCGCGTACGGGAAATTGTTCAGTTTCTCCCGGGCGTCAAAATTATATATATCTTGCGAGACCCGATAGAAAGAGCATGGTCCGGAATTCGTCGAAGATGCTGGTATAGCAAGGGGCGATCTGCTGATTTATGTGATGTGGATGATTTAGTAGAATTGGCGGGCCTTCACGACGTGCTTGTTAGAGGTGACTATCGTCGCAATATAGAAATATGGGAGTCAGAAGTTCAGGCGCAGAATATAAAGTATATCTTCTTTGAAGATATCAATGACAACGGAAAGGCAGTGCTCTGCGACGTGTGTAAGTTTTTGGATGTCGAGCCAGACCTACTTAACTTCTCAGAAGAAAATCAAAA
Source organism: Halioglobus sp. (assembly GCA_013214285.1). GTDB lineage: Bacteria > Pseudomonadota > Gammaproteobacteria > Pseudomonadales > Halieaceae > Marimicrobium. Next base: position 31,131 of record JABSPW010000017.1, read on the forward strand.
CGCAGTAAACCAGGCACCGCAATCCCAGATTCCCCAACCCGTTGAAGAGCTATTGAAAAAAAGCTATTTGCCTGACCGTGAGTTCCTCGAAGAGAAGTTCGGACGCGATCTCAGTTCATGGTATTCATAACGGTGTGAGGCGAAATCTGCATGGAACTGAATGCGCCGACTTGTTAATGGCCCGCCCGAGAGGATTCGAACCTCTGACCTCTGCCTCCGGAGGGCAGCGCTCTATCCAGCTGAGCTACGGGCGGAAGGGTAGCGAATCATAAGGCCTTCTGCACGGGCTCGTCTAGGTGCCCGGCAGAGCCAGTGACGCTGGCGTCGAGGGTGGTCACCGGCGCACGCATCGCCTTCTGCGTTGTGACCGAGGCAATATCAGTTTGGCGTCGTGTACTGACCGGGTGGAAATGATGCAAAGATCGCTGTGGCGGTCTCGTTGTACTGCGTCTGATCGGTGCTGGGGTCCTTGCGGAGGCGGGACTGGGTGACTGCGCGCCAAACAGACTTGCGCAACTTGGGGTCGATCAGATCGACAATGAAGGTTCCTAGTGTGTATTGGTTTACGGTCACTTCCGTGCGAAATGGGGCGCAACTCCAGCAGCTGTAACGGCTATAGCGGTTGTAGTAACCATAAGCAGGGGTGTCCCAAGTACGTATGTCGGTTTTCTCCTCGGTGACCAGATGCCAACTGAGCAGCAGGTCCGCTTGGGCGGCGTCATTCACGATCTGTATGCCCTTGTTTTGCAGGGCGTAAGTCAGTGCATCATCGATCCGCTCGTGCACAATGTCGCTTATCTGCAAGGGGTTTGAGCCAATTACCTGCCCGGATTCATCATAGAACGCGATCCGCTTGACGCGGGCAAAATTGTAGTCGCTGCTGTAGTCGACCCGGGGTTTGGGTGGTCCGCTGGCACAGGCTGCTAGCAACAGGCAGGTGGACAGTAGCGTCAGAAGGAAGCGTGAAGTCCGGGCTGCTGTAACCATCTCGAATATCCTCAGGGTCGGTCACCGTGTGGGTGAGTCGCAGTGTAACCAATTTCGGACCTGTTTGGGCAGCCTTAGTTTGTTCCCTGCCAGTGTCGTGATTGTGCGGCTGGTGCCGGCGTTGATCAGGCGCATGACTGCTTGACACGGTCCAACAGCATTTGGTGCAGAGCTGGCGCCTGGCGCAGAGTGTCGAGATGCTGCTTTCGTGCAATCGTCCAGCGCCGGTATGGTAAGGGTGAGACACCGTACAGCCGTTTCTCTAGCGTTGAGACGGCCAGCTCTAGCTCGCCCAGGTGCGTGAGGGATTCGTTGAAGCGCGTTTCTATTTTGCTGCGAAAAGCACGTCGTGCCGACGTCAACAGCCTTCTCGTCTCACGTCGGTTGCGACGGGCATTACACAGTGGATCCGTCTGCAGCTGCTGGCGCAGCCATTGATTCGCAATTGCGAGCGACCGTTCCTGCCGCCGCAGTTTGAGCAAACGCTCACCTGCAGTGTCTGCTGCCACCTCTCCAAGCAGTAACTCGAAGTGGCGGTTATTCGCGCGGTAGTCGCCAGACAGCCAGCGCGAGGCGAGAGCGGTAATTCCATGCAGGGCGGCAATCGTCACCGCCGCTTTGGTCGGCGGATAAAGGCGGGGGCCAGGAAAACGGGTCCACAGCGCTGGGTAGGCGTCCCCAGCCAGTGTAGCGTTGAAGAGATACGCGGGCAGATGGCGTCGTCTGTGGTGCCACAGCCGCTCCAGTCTGCTGGCCAGCAGGTGATTACCGTGCTGCCGCAATATACTGCTACAGGCGGGTGCCAGGTGCAGAAACTCCAACACAAGCAGTATGCGCTGGGCCGCTGTCGCGTGCTGTCCCAGAAGGCTGCTCTCGCGGATGAGGGTTTGCTTCAGTGCGCAGCCCTGCAGAGTAAGAAGATCGACCGTCGTGAACCCGTCGATCGGGATAGTGACCGGGTAGACGCCATTGCTGAAAAGAAACTGCCGCCTTGCGTGGGGCATGGTGTGGCCTGCGGTGGGCAGCGCGAGCGAAAGTTTGCGCAGGTAGACGGCGCGAGCGGTATCTTGCGCGTCGGGCTGACAGCCTGACATGGCCAGCAGCATTGTGGCGAACAGCAGTCCTGGCTGCAGTCTGCGGAGAAAGCCGTGTCGCATCCCATCGCTCTGAAGGTTTCAGGCAAGCCAAACAGGTTATAGCGCAAACTCGCGGCCGAGGGGCCATCCAATTCGTCCCTATACGTGCGGTGAGTCAGCCCATCCTTTCATTTGCCCGCTCTTGCCAGGCGATGAGTTCGGTATAGGTTTCAGGCACCGACCGTTTGATCCAGCTGAGAAAGCCGATGGCGACGTACAGATCGATATCCGCCACGGTGAAGTTGTCACCTGCCAGCCACGGCAAATCCGCCAAGTGGGCATCCAGTTGCGGCAGTATGGCATCGATCTGCCGTTGTCCACGCTCCACGAGCGCAGGGATCTGGGGCAGGTTCAGGGGGCCTGGCAAGGCGCGGTCTCGAAAGCCCTTGCTGCGATTGCGAAAGACACTCGCAATGCCCAGGGTGAGACCATTTGACAGTTTGTGGCACCAGCTGACGGCCTCGGCGCGTTCCAGGGGTGTCTGGCCCATGAGCGGCGGCTCTGGATATAGCGCCTCCAGGTAGGTGTACATGCCGATTACTTCTGATAACGCAGTGCCATCATCCAATACCAGAGTGGGTACGGTGGCCGCCGGATTGATTTCGCGGTAGGCCGCGCCGAGTTGCTCTGCGGCGGCGATATCGACCTGTTGAGTCGCGATTTCGACCCCTTTGAGTTTTAAGAAGATCGCGAGACGCTGTGGATTGGGCGCGGGGTCGTAAGTGTAGACTTTCATGTTGTGGGGGCTCCCTGTCTGTCAGGCGCGCTGGATGACCAGATTGAGGTCGCCAGTGTGTCTTTCTTTGGTCCTCACGGCAATAGGAGTTGGCCGTATTTGCGGTCGGACATATAGTGGCTATAATGCGGCCCCGGGTGGAGAGGACTGAACCGTGAGTAACCGTTTCGTAAGGGGTTTCCCAGCACTTATCCTGGCGACGATAGGACTGTGGGTAGTCGGTGTTGCTGCTGACGTCGACCTGACGGAGGCTCAGCGCGCCGCCATCGAAGAACGCATTAAGCCGTCGGGTGAATCCTGCCTCCAGGGCGACGGTGCCTGCGGGGGTGGCGCCGTGGCAGTAGTGGCGACTGGGCCCCGCTCGGGCGAGGAAGTGTATCAGGCAGCCTGTGCCGCCTGTCATGACTCGGGAGTGGCCGGCGCGCCTAAATATGCTGATGCCGCGGGCTGGGTCGATCGTGTCGCTAAGGGTAAGGCCGCACTTTACGAGAGCGGGCGCAATGGCTTGCCTGGCACCGGGATGATCGCGAAAGGCGGATGCGTCAGTTGCAGCGATGAAGAAGTCGATGCTGCAGTGGACTATATGCTTGTGAGCATCCAGTAAGGTTTAGACGAATAAATCTTTCAAGCCCGCCAGTGTGGCCTGGCCCCGCGCTGTGTTTGCTTCAGCACTGTCCTCGCCGTTGCCCTGCCATTGTAGGTCGTCGGCAGGCAGTTCCTCGAGAAATCGACTCGCCTCGCAATCGACGGTTTCGCCGAATCGACGTCGTCTTTGCGCCATCGTCATGCACAGTGTTTCCTGCGCACGCGTGATGCCGACATAGGCCAGGCGCCGTTCTTCTTCAATATTACCTTCATCAACACTGACACGGTGTGGCAATAGCTTCTCTTCCATTCCAATGATATAGACATGTGGGAATTCCAAACCTTTGGCGGCGTGCAGTGTCATCAGCTGCACACGGTCCGGACCCCTTGCCTCCTCATCCGCCTGTTCCAGCAAATCGCGCAGCACCAGTCGAGATATGGCTTCGTCCAGAGCGACCTGCTCGTTCGTCACCACCTTCTGTAGGCTATCGATCAGGAAATGCACGTTACCCATGCGTCGTTCGGCCACCTCGTCGCTGGAACTGATCTGCTCCAGCCAGCCTGCATAATCAATGTCGTGGACCATTTGACGCAGCGCTGCAATGCCATCGCCAGACCGACAGCGGTGTCTTACTGCGTCCATCCAGGCCTGGAATTCCCTTAAACGTGTCAGACTGCCTGCGGAAACGTTGCCTGCTCTTAGGTGTTGGCATGCCAGATTGAGGCTAATGCGTTGGGTCAAAGCGAAGTTACCGAGAGCCTCCAGTGTTGAGGTGCCCAATTTACGTCGTGGCACATTGGCGATACGCAAGAAAGCGTTGTCGTCGTGCTCATTCAGTATCAGGCGTAAATAGGCCATGATATCCTTGACCTCGTTACGCGCAAAAAAAGAAGTGCCGCCACTGAGATGATACGGCACCTGTTGTTCCTGCAGCGCCACTTCGATCAGTCGTGACTGATGGTTGCCCCGATACAGAATGGCGTAATCGCCAAAGCGGCTGCGCTTGCGCAGTTTATGATCCAGTATCTCTGCGACGACCTGGTCTGCCTCATGCTGTTCATCCGTACAGCAGATGATGCGTACGGGTTCGCCATAGCCCAACTCGGACCAGAGCTGTTT
>JABSPW010000197.1 GCA_013214285.1 Halioglobus sp.
CTCCAGCATGTACGGCGCTGAACTGGTCAGTGGCTATGGCCGCGATATGGAACTGGAAGCAGATGGCCTGGGCGCAGAATACATGCACCGCGCGGGCTACGATACTGACGCACTCCAGTCCGTCATCGGCGTGCTCAAAGATCAGGAGCAATTCCAACGCATCAGAGCCAAATCCAGTGGCAAAACCATTGCTACCTACCACGGACTCTATGCCAGCCATCCACGCAATGACAAGCGCCTACAAACAGTGATCAGAACGGCCGGTGAGCTGGACCGGGCCGCGCCAGTGGACAACCCCGCGGTGCCTGGGGAGTTCCAGCGCCATATTGAAGGCCTCGTTTATGGCGAGAGCGTGCAAAGTGACCGGGCCGAGGACCGCTTCTACCACAACAAGTTAGGCTTCACCTTTGAGCAACCCGCCGGCTGGACAGTGACGACCGGAGCACAGGCCATCGTCGCTAGAGCACCGGATAACAGCGCCACTTTGACGGTCACCATCCGGCGACGCAACCCTGCAGCACCACCGCACTCCCTTGTGCACGGCAGTGCACCCGGCGCCGTGACGGACAGCACCGCATTGGACCAGGCCGGCCTGAAAGGCTACGCCGCAGTGACTGGCACTGGCAACACCGCACGCCAGCTTGCCGTTATCGACTACGACAACCTGAGTTATCTGTTCGAGGGGCGTGCGGAAAACTTCCCCGCGGACCAGCCCCAGTTACTCGCTATCATTGAGAGCTTTCGCCCCATGCACCCGCGCGAGCACCGTATCGGCAATGGCTACTATATCCACTATATCCAGGTACCGCGTGGCGCGACGCTCGCCAGTCTATCCACTGGCCTTCGTATGCCGGACGCGGAGACGCAACTGCGCCTGCTCAATGGCCTTTATCCGAGAGGGGAACCGCGCACCGGAGACTGGATTAAGGTTATCCGCTAGTCTCGTGACAATACTGCAATCAGTCGCTATGACGCCTGGCCTGCCCAGTATCTGCGACCGCCGTTACTGGGCAGGCTAACTACCGCAGCGTCTGCTGACTGACGCTGGCAACCGGGGTAACGCCAAACCCCAAAAAGCGTCTACACACCGGTCAGTCCGCATCATGCTCTTGCACCAAAACCCAGGGCGCAGCGACCACTGCCCAAAGTATCGCATCCGCTTCATACCACCCCTGTGCCTGCGACTCGCTGACCGGGACAACTACGGAGGCGTCCATCCACTGCTGCAAGGCTGCCGTATTGTCCATGCCCAATTGCACTGCGACATCGATGAGATCAACTCGGGAAGCCACCGAAATCACACTGCCGCGGGCATAATGTATCTGCAAATCGTGCCACGGTATGCGCGCCGTCTGGCCCTGGTATTCGCAACGCAGCCGTTGCTCTCGTGCATCCTCATCAGCCATGCAGAGAATCAGCGACGAAGGGGTTCGTCAACCGCTCCTGACCAAAAGTAGAGGTCGGACCATGTCCCGGGACGAACGTGACATCGTCGCCCAGGGGGAACAACTTGCCGCGAATACTTTCAATCAAGTCCCGGTGGTTGCCTCGAGGAAAATCGGTGCGGCCGATAGAGCCCTGAAAGAGGACATCGCCCACCCAGGCGACTCTCTGCAGCGGGTAGTGAAAGACCACGTGCCCAGGCGTGTGCCCTGGAGAGTGGATCACCTGTAGCACCTGATCCCCAACACGCACCGTATCATCTTGCTCCAGCCAACGATCCGGCGTAAACGCATCGGCATGCGGAAAGCCCGACATCTGACAGGCCTTGGGTAAATCCTGCAACCAGAAATCATCCTCGATATGAGGCCCCTCGATAGGCACATCCAGCTGCTGGCGCAGAACATCGGATGCGGCGCAATGATCCAAATGCGCGTGAGTCAGGATAATTTTCTCAACCTCAGCTTGCATGTTACTCACTGTATCCAGAATGCGATCTACATCGCCACCAGGGTCCACAATCGCCGCCTTGCCACTTGCTTCGCACTTGATTACCGAGCAATTCTGCTGGTATGGGGTTACCGGAATGATGCGACATTGTATTGGCATTGGGTGCCTCTGCTAGTTTCAAAAGGGCATTGCTATCAAGGCGTCAAACCGGAGGCGGCACAAATTCCTTCGCTTCCGCGCCATCGTGATCAGCATGGATATCATGGAAAACACTTTCATCCACCTTTTTTTCACTGGTGGCGACAACAAGGGAAACCACGGAGTCGCCGGTGACATTGACCGCGGTACGCACCATATCCAGCAGTCGATCGACTCCGATTATTAATGCGATACCCTCCACTGGCAAGCCGACCTGTGTCAGCACCATCGCCAGCGTAATAAGACCAACACCCGGAACGGCTGCGGTGCCAATGGACGCAAGTGTCGCTGTCATCACCACCATCAGGTAAGCGGTCATCGACAGATCGACACCGTAGACCTCTGCAATGAAGACGGTGGCAACACCCTGCATGATGGCAGTGCCATCCATATTGATAGTGGCACCCAGGGGAACAGTAAAACCGGCAACCGAATTGTGCACCCCCAACCGGCGCTCCACTGTTCTCAGCGTGACCGGCAGGGTAGCACCAGAAGAGGCCGTACTAAACGCAAAAGCCCAGACCGGGCGCATCTTGCTGAGCAGAATACGCGGCGCCAAGCCGGTCATCCCCTTTAACAACAAACTGTAGACTACCAATGCATGGAACAAAAGCACGGTCAATACCGTAAAGAAGTAGGTAGCAAGGTCCAGAATGGCTGTGAAGCCCAGCGTGGCAAACAGCTTAGCCAACAGTGCAAACACACCGTAGGGTGCCAGGTGCATAAGTATCTCGACCATCTTCATGACCACCGCATCCATATCACGGAAAAAACTGGCCAATCGCTCGCCGGGCCCACCTGCACGAGATATGGCAAAACCGAACAGCAAGGCAAACACGATGATTTGCAGCATCTTACCTTCTGCCATCGCCTGCACCGGGTTAGAGGGAAAAATATTAACGAGGACATCTTGCAAAGGCGGTGACTCCACCGGCTGGAAGTTAGCCTCTCCCCCTAACACTACATCACTGCCAGGGCTAACCACTACCGCTATAGTCAACGCGGCTGAAACCGCTAGCGCCGTAGTGAGCAAGTAGAGAAATAGCGTCTTACCTGCAATGGGTCCCATGCGCGACGTGCCACCCAGTGAGCTGGCACCACAAATAAGAGACACGAAGACAAGCGGGACGACGAGCAATTTCAGGGAGGCGACAAAGATGCGTCCAATGACATCGAGCAGACCCTCCACCAAGTAATCGTTAACAAAAAGACGCAGCGTCTCAGGTGTCGCGTTGTTAGCAATAACACTGCTGAGCAGAGAACCCAACAGGATACCCGCCAGCATGGCGATAAGTATGCGGTTAGTCAGGCTCATCCGGGGCAATGACCGCTGACGTAGCCCGTCACCGTAGGGTCAGCGCAAGCGGTGCACGGCGAAGAGAATTCCTTAAGACTCCCATCTTTCAACGCGGCGCAACACGGAGCAAACTCCATGGTACAAACCTGCGGTCGCGGTTCCACACAGGCAATTGTCTCCAGGGACTTTACGGCGCAGGATGATAACAGACCCAGCACCATGACAATGACAACAGTTCGCATCGAACTCAAGCCTCCAGGCAATACCCGCTCATAAACGCAAGCCGAAGCCTACCACTGTAACACTAGCTTCGCACTCTGAACCCACTTGAAAAACAACCTGATCCACACCGGCTGCAGGGATACCCGGTCTAAAGGAGCGCAGCGCCTGCCCGTCCTAAGCAGGGCCCATACGATCAACTACTCCCATAACCGTGCAACGGGCATTCACGACGAGGATGGTCTCCACCAATGCACTGATCAAGATGCAAACACATTTTTGGGGAACAGGCGCTTTTTCACTATCGCGGCACCCAGCGGCACGGCACGCCAGCTCTTGGTGGGAAGGGTCAATTCCACGTAGCCGGCTGTCGGAAGGTTGCTGAGACAATGATCGCCCACCAGAGCATTGACCAGGTCGGTTAACGCCGGATTATGGCCGATAAGAAAAAAGGTCTGCGCTTTCCGCGGCCGTTGGGACAACCAATCCAGGAGATCGCTCGCTTGGAAGGTATAGAGAAAATCGTCACACACGTGAGTCAGTTCGCCCAGTGCAGGCCACCCCTTACACAGCCCTTCTAGCGTGAGTTGCGCGCGCCGCGCGGAACTCACATGCACCACCTGCGGTTGAACATGCGCAGAGAGAACCGCCCCCATGCGCGGGGCATCACGCCTACCGCGCTTATTGAGGCCACGCTCTCTGTCGCCCAGTTCCGACTGGGCCCAGGCAGACTTGGCGTGACGCATCAGATGCAGTGTTTTCACAACAAACCGACCCTTGGATGAACTGGTATTAACCCGAGTATTTTCGTGCTCCCGACTGAATTTTCAGCACTCCGCCCGTTTTTTGCAGCTATACTCAAACGAAACCGGTCGTATTCGGGCATAAGGAGAGTATGCATGCTGCAATCGGTCAACCTGCGAGACTACATGTTGCCCAACCCGGTGAAGGTCTATCCGGAAGATAATATCATGGACGCAATGAGCGGTGAGTCATAAATCCCAGGAATGGTAATGAGCCTTGG
>JABSPW010000198.1 GCA_013214285.1 Halioglobus sp.
GGCAGGCGATCGAAAATGGTCTTAAGGTTGCGGACAAGCCAGCGGACTACCAGCACATCGGTTGCATCCACGGACATTTCTTGCCGCTGAAGTACCTGTTACTGGCCGATGCGCGCCCCACCGTCTTCATCACCTGGATGCGCGACCCCATTGAACGCCTGGTGTCGCACTACCATTATTGGTATGCCGTCTATGATCCCGACTCCACCGATACGCGGCCCCTGCACCGCCGGGTGGTGGAGGAGCAGTGGTCGCTGGAGCAGTTCTGCCTGTCCGATGCAATGCGCAACCTGTACAGCCAGTTGCTATGGGGCTTTCCGCTGGAGCGCTTCGATTTTATTGGTATCACCGAGCACTACGCTGATGATCTGAGCGCTTTTTCGCAGGCGTTCCTGGGCCGTGAACTGCCGGCGCGGGTGCGCAACCCGCGGCAATCGCCCCGACCCGAGGCGGACGAACTGGGCGGCTTGCTGCGCGCCCGGGTTGCAAAGTGGCATGCGGCAGACTGTGAGCTGTACCGGCGCGCCCTTGCCAGCCGTGCGGCCCGTCACCTGGATGCCTCATCTGTTGGACGGTAGAATCGATGTTGGTCAGTCACCGTAAGCACTTTATCTATACCAAGACGGCGAAGACCGCCAGCACTTCGGTGGAGACGTATTTCGAGCCCCTGTGTCTGGCACCGGGCCGATGGACGTTCCAGCATGCCAGGGACGAGACCGTCACTGACGAGGGCATTATCGGCTATCGGGGCGCCGATACTGACGGCAAGCGCTGGTTCAATCACATGTCCTGTGAAGTGATTCGTGCGCAGTTGGGTGCGTCCCGGTGGGATGACTACTTCAAGTTTGCCGTAATACGTGACCCCTTCGACAAGCTGTTATCGGGCTATTTCTTTCAGCAGCGGCCACAAGGATCGTCAGCAGAGTTGATTGCGGGGTTCCGGCGTTGGGTGCGCGGCGGCGGCGCGATTGTCGACCGGCACACCTACACGCTGCAAGGGGAGATCTGCATGGACTACTTTATTCGGTACGAGCGACTCGAAGAGGGCGTGGCGGCCGTCTGTCGGCGCCTGCATGAACCCTTCGACGTTACACGATTGCCCCGCCTGAAAGCACAGTTCCGTGAACGCAGAGTGCCGCTGGCGGCGTTTTACGACGCCGACACGCGGGACCGTACGGCGGCGATCTACGCCTTTGAGATGGATCATTTTGGCTATTCGCCGCCTGCCTAGCCGGCCTCTGGGTGGGCATTGGCTGACCGCTAGGCAGCATTCGGCCGCTTGGTTATAATGCGCCGCGTTTGCGCGGGGACGGGGAGATAGCGGCAGTGGGCGACATAACAGGCGCGGACGGCGCGCCGCAAGCAATGCGATCGAGGTGTCCTAGCAGGCGCAGGGTGCTGTGCGGGCAAGGAGTTGCACTGGCGCTGGCGTTGTCAGGCTGTGATCGGCAGGCGCCGAGCAGTGAGCCGGAGGTGGCTGCGCCAAGCCGGCCGACTCTGGCCTTTGCGCCGCTGCCGCCGCGTGCGCAAGACACCCCGGGGCTGAGCGAGACGCAGGCGCTGGCGCTGCGCCGCAGGGTAGAGGAAAAGTGGCGGGCGATGGAGCGCAGGGACTTTGGAGCCGTGTACGAGTACACTACCCCCAATTACCGGAAAGTTTTTACTAAGCCTATGTTTCTCAACAAATTTGGCCCCGGCATCCGCTGGGAGTTGACAGGGATCCGCATCCTTCACTATGATGCCTCGGCGGGTATTGCAAGCGTGGGCGTCCGGGTCATGACCGGACCGCCCGAGGGCAGCTCGTCAGCACCAGGCTTTTCCGTCACCGATACGGTCAAAGAGAAGTGGTTATTGATCGATGGTGAATGGTGGAATAATGCCAAATAATGGCGCGGGCGCGCGGTTGACAGGGTCTTGCTGTTCGCAATAATAGTGCTAGCACAAAAGTTATGCTGTTAAGGCGCAGGATGTGGCTTTAGCGGGATATTGGGTTGTTTAAACACATTAGGAGCTCTAATCATGAATAAGTCTTTTAAGCCTTTGGCGCTTGCGGCAGCGGTTGCTGGTCTGACCTCTGGCGCGGCCAATGCGCAAACTGCGGGATCGTATGCGTCGCTGGGTGACGCTGCGTTCGTACCGTATTATTCGGTGGAGGACGCCTGGGTTACCGGCGTGCACATCATCAACACCAGTAACCTGACCCAGGTCATCAAGCTGCGCTTGCGCCGCGCTGAAGACTCCCGGGATATCATGGACTTCAACCTGATCCTGTCGCCGGACGACGTCTGGACCGGCACGATTTCCGGTGACGCTGACGAAATGCGCTTCATCACGGATGACAACTCATGTACAGCGCCTGAGCTGTTGAATAATGGCGATGGCCGTACCTATGCGCCCATCGTGACCCTTGAAGGGGCGCAAGAGGGTTACCTCGAGGTAATCGGTATGGCGGCGGCTGATGCTGCACAGTCGATCTCTGTTGGCGCTCTCCACGGTGCCAATGGCTTGCCTGCCAATTGTAACTCTGTACGCGAGAACTTCTTCGTCGCGGCCGTGACCAGCAACGCAACAACGACCAATATCGCCACCGGCGTAACGAGCACCTATACGGAAACCGATAACGTCTTGAAGGTGTCCTACTTCCTGCGCGACTCTGCGACCGGAATCGAGTTCGGCAATGACTCCATTATGTTTGAGGACTTTGCTTCGATTCCGATGATGACGCACCAGGAGTTTGGTCTGGAGGCGTATTCCATTGATCCAGCCAATGCGCTGAACGGCTGGGATTTCCCCGACGTGCGTGGTGGTGGTAATAACGCCGCGCCCCGTGACTCCATCGATGTAGTGCGCGACTCCTTGGCAGCCACGGCGGTTGTGAACGACTGGTCTTACAACCCCGCCACTGGCGCCGCCACGGACTGGGTTGTGACCTTCCCGGGGCAGTACGCTCTCGTCGATTTCTACTCTGAGCTTGCGGGCGATCCCCAAACTGCCTGGGATTATCGTGAAATCCCTGCCACGGCCACCTTTGTGGTGTTCGACCGTGAAGAGGGGTCCGCGGTACCCGGTGGTCTGAACTTCTCCCCGTCGCCGGCACCGGATTCTGCCTTCCTGCCCTTCGAAGTGAACGTTGTCCGTTGGGGTGACAATGATGTGCTGGAAAGCCGCTTCGCCACTGATGTGAACCCGGCGGACGCTGGCATCACCAGTCCGTTCGGTTGGGCTCGGTTGTCGGTTGAAGGTCGCACCGGTTTGCTTGGCAATGCCTGGTGTGACGTGGCGGCTGGTCCGGATCCAGCCGGAGACTGTACTATGACCTCGGTCAGTGGTCCGGTACCCATGGTAGGCTTCGCCGCGTGGGAGCGTACGTTCTCTGAAGACCTCGACAGGAACTACGGTCGTATCGTGGAGCACAGCTTTACTACCTCCTAATAGCGATACAGACCAACTGACGTAAGAACTGGCCGACGCCCACGCGGGCGTCGGCTTTTTTTTGTTTGATCTGTGGATAACCCGAGAGAGCAATGAAGTACAAAGTATTTGGATCGTTGATGTGTGGTCTCGCCATGGCGAGTGTCAGTGGCGCCTTTGCGCAGACTGCGGTCGAAGCTGATGGTGTCGATATAAGTCGCCAAGAGATGCAGGCCACGGTGGAACGCTGGCCTGCCAATATGCGCGAGGCGGCCGCAGACGATCCTGCGATGGCCAGAGAACTGGCGACTTTATCCCTGGTGGCGAAAAAGATTGCGCAGGAAGCAGATCGGTTAACGCCTGAGGCTGAGCCCAAGTTCTATTGGGATATGCAGTTGCAGGTGCAGATGCTGAAGCGCCGCATGATGGTCAAGCACTACCTGGACAATATTGACTTTCCTGACTGGGAACCCCTCGCTCGTGAGCGTTACGAAGCGGATAAGGACAAGTTTGCCCGGGTGGGAGAACGACGTCTCGCCTCCCATATCCTGTTCATGTGCTCGCCGACCAAATGTGAGTATGAGGACGTCGGTAAACTGGCGGAGGAAACACTGGCTGCGTTACATGAAGGTGCTGATTTTGAAGAGATGGTCGCACAGCACTCCGACGATACGGTTACGAAAGGACGCGGCGGCGAATTCCGCTGGGTTACTCTGGGACAGAAGGGCGTCTCGGGTGAATTTACGTCTGGCGTGTTCGAGATAGAAAACGTGGGCGACTACTCCGATGTGGTCAACTCGGAATACGGTTTGCACATCATCAGGCTGGACGGTATTGAGCCGCAATACTACAAGCCGTATGCGGAAGTGAAGGCGCGCATTATTGCCGAAATGGAGCAGGAGTACCGAGAGTTGGCCGCGATAGAGTTTGACCGGCAGTACGCGCCCTCAGACGACCTGGTGATTGACGATGCAGGCCTGCAGGAGATACTGCAACCCTACAAGGCACCTGGCAAGGGGAATGTGGTGCCTGTTGTTACGGCGGTGGGAGACACTACCGCTGCAGGGTCTCCGGCGGGTGCCACAGGGTCACCCC
>JABSPW010000199.1 GCA_013214285.1 Halioglobus sp.
TGCCGGGCCTGGCTGGGTTATTATTGGCATGGTAAAAATGTTGATAGGCTCTTTTTTAGCCGTGGTGGCGCTGGGGCAAAACCTACCTGCGGTCGAAGCAGCCGATCCCACGGTGATGTATACCGTAGCCTTCGGTTTTGTGACCAATAATACGCAAATCGCATTGGCCCTAGCAGCTTTTTTTGTCATCGTATCACAGCTTAAAATAAACGTTACCAACGCCTACGCCGGGTCTATCGCCTGGTCCAATTTTTTCTCTCGCCTGACGCATAACCATCCCGGACGTGTTGTGTGGCTGGTGTTTAACGTTGCCATCGCTTTATTACTGATGGAGCTTGGCGCGTATCAGGCGTTTGAAAGTATGTTGAGCCTTTACGCGTTGGTCGCCGTCAGTTGGGTCAGCGCACTGGTTGCAGACTTGGTAATCAATAAACCGCTTGGCCTAAGTCCCGCGCACATCGAGTTCAAACGCGCACACCTTTACGACATTAACCCGGTAGGCGTAGGCGCAATGGTGTTAGCTTCGCTAACGGGCTTGGCAAGCTACTTGGGGCTGTTTGGGGAGTATGCCCAGGCAATGTCGCATTTCATCGCCATTGCCTGTGCCCTCATAGTCGCACCCGTCATCGCTTTCGCAACCCGCGGCGCCTACTATATCGCGCGCTCCCCCCTTATATTCAGTGACAAGGGGCAGCAACACGCCTGCTGTGTTTGCCAAAATCATTATGAACCAGACGACATAGCGCACTGCCCCGCCTATGAAAACGCCATTTGTTCGCTGTGCTGCTCGCTAGACGCTCGCTGTCAGGATATGTGTAAAAAGGATCAAGAAGTCAGTCACCGCATATTGGAATTCATTCAACGCACCTTTCCAAGCCTGGCTGTCGAATATTTTAATGTCCGCCTGATCCGCTTTATCGGCGTATTTTTTCTCATCACTTTGATTACTGGACTGGTACTGGCACTGGTGTATGCCAATAGCCCGACAATGGAGCCAGCGATAGGCAGCATCGTACAGAATACTCTATGGCAGGTGTTCTTCATTTTTGTGATCATCGCCGGCGTAATTTCCTGGCTGTTTGTACTGGCTCATGAGAGCCAGATCATGGCACAAGAGGAATCCCAAAGTCAGACCCGGCGCCTGGTAACCGAAATTGAGGCACACCAGCAGACCGACGCACAATTGCAAAACGCTAAGGAGCAAGCAGAGGCTGCCAACAGCGCCAAAAGCCGCTACCTTACCGGTATCAGTCACGAACTGCGTTCACCGCTGAATACCGTGCTGGGCTATGCACAGCTCATGGAAATCGACCAACACACCCCCGAATCAACTCGAAGGCAAGCGTCTGTTATCAAACGCAGTGGCGAACATTTGGCCGACCTGATTGAGGGGCTATTGGATATATCCAAGATAGAGGCGGGACGACTGGATATCCACCGCAACCATATCCACTTTAAAAATGTGATGACTGACGTGTCCGAAATGTTTCGCTTGCAGGCGCAAGAAAAGGGCCTGGAATTCTTCTATCAATGCCAACAGTGCATGCCGGCGGTGGTGCTGGGGGATGAAAAACGCCTGCGCCAGATTCTAATTAATCTGCTTTCAAACAGCGTCAAGTTTACCGAATCTGGTACCGTCAGCTTAGCGGTGACCTACCGCAATCAAGTTGCAGTATTTAAGGTCAGCGATACTGGAATCGGCGTGCCGGAAAGTGAATTAGAGCGTATTTTCATGCCTTTTGAGCGTGTTCGACGTCCCGGCGCACCCGCTGTTTCGGGCACTGGTCTTGGCCTGGCGATTACACACCTGCTTGCCGGCATGATGGGCGGCGATATTGTGGCACAAAATAACAGTGGCGGTGGCACCACGTTCACAGTGTCACTGATGCTCCCCCATGCGCACGACCCAATAGAGAAAGTTGAGCCGTCAAAAAAAATATGCGGTTATCTTGGCCCTCGAAAATCGATTCTGGTAGTCGATGACGACCCTACTCACCGCGGCATGGCCGGAGACCTGCTGACGCCACTGGGCTTCAATGTAGTGGAGGCCCGCGACGCTGAAGACTGCCTGGCCATGGTGTGCAGTTTCGCTCCTGATATCTTTCTTATCGATAGTCTGATGCCGGGCATTGATGGCGCCACGCTCGCCAGCCGTTTACGCCAACAGGGTTTTGTCGTCCCCATTCTCATCGTATCGGCCAATGCCAGTGAGGACAGGTTGCACCAGAACGACAACCCGCCTTACGACGACTACCTCAACAAACCTGTGCGCCTGGATAATTTATTGGAGCGCATTGCATTTCACATGCACATCACCTGGGAATATATCGCCAGTGACAGCAGCGCCGGTAGTGCTGCCGTCACTGTGCCGGCGGGTATACCCGATCAGCAACTCCCCTCAGCAGACCTCTGCAAGGTCATTATTCACTATGCTGAGATCGGCTTTCTCAGCAAGTTATCCACGATCGTCGAAGATTTAAAAACTTCAGGTGGCGCCAGCGAGCAGTTTATTGCGTTATTTGAGCAACAGCTGGCAGCGGCCCATTTCGAGCCAATCATTGAGATGCTGCAAGCGAAAGCCAAGGAAAGTGACCATGCCGTACAATAATCTTGTATTAGTCGTGGATGATTCACCCGATACACTGGGCATGCTGAATACGGCGCTCGAAAGCGCCAACATGACAACACTGGTTGCATTGGAAGGCAAGCAGGCTATCAGTATTGCGCAAAAGATGAAGCCGGATATAATCTTAATGGACGCGATAATGCCCCGCATGGACGGTTTTGAAACCTGCAGACGTCTAAAGGCTGATGGCAATTTAAAGAACATACCGGTCATTTTCATGACCGGACTGAGTGACACCGAAAGTATCGTCAAGGGCTTTGAAGTTGGCGGCGTAGATTACCTGACTAAACCCATTAACGCGTTGGAGCTCATTGCACGCATTCATGTGCATTTACTCAACGCGCGTGCGACCCTAAGTGCTCAAACAGCATTAGACAGCGTTGGGCAGAGCGTGTTGGCGATCAATTTACAAGGCGAAAAACTCTGGGCTACACCCCAGGTCAACGAATTACTGTCCTGCCTGGACTCAGACGATAGCCTGAGCTGCCTGAAACGTGATCTTGCCACCTGGCTGTCGCGCACGCCGGTAGAGGGCGACCGCATGCGCTTTGAAACTCAGGAGAAAAAACTAACCGCTATTTATTTTGGCCTATCGAGTAATGACGAACACTTTGTCAGACTAATAGACGACGATGCGGTAGACGAGGTCGCGGTGTTAAGAGCCGAATTCTCTATCACACCGCGCGAGGCGGACGTATTCTTGTGGCTAGCAAAAGGCAAAACAAACAGAGAAATCGCGCTGGTATTGGACGTCAGTCCGCGGACCGTTAACAAACATTTGGAACAATTATTTAAAAAATTGGATGTTGATAACCGGACTGCGGCAGCAGGCATGGCGATACAGTGTTTGCACAAAAGGCGCGGTGACTGACCAGCGGTACTGCCGCAAGCAACGAGTGCTCGCAGCAGACAAGCCTACTACAGTCATAGCATCCAACTGCTAGGTGGCGACCGCCAGAAGATTTTTACAACAGGCCGAGACGCACCAGTCAGGGGTGATCCTGCTGTTGCAACGCATACCAGCCTGAATCCCGCATGCAAGTGAGTAGCGCCACGCTAACCCTACTCATGTTGGTTTGCGGCTGGTGTCCCTCGCCCAAACTAGCGGCACAGTCTGCACCATCGCCCAACAACTGCGCGGGACCGGCTCCAAGCTTCCACCATGAATTGATCTGCACCTGTGTCAACGGGTTTGTGGTGGCGCGTGCTGCCTGCTGCGCGAGGTTAGGCGATGCACTGCGCTGTTGCACCTCATCAAGCCCTGCACTGTCTCGTTGCTCCTGATCAAGCGTTACACTGCCTTGTTGCTCCTGACCAAGCGCTGCACGGCCTTTCGGCTCACCGTCGCGTGTTGATGTGGGCCCCTTCGGCGGCGCCACCAGTTGCGTTTCAACGTTTGGATTATCCGCTGCAACAACAACCCAGCCGCTCTCTTTCAGGCAACTTTCGATGCCATTTAGCTCGCTGTTTTGTTCCGCGCAAATTTGTTTTTGTCGCTGAAAATCGGTTGCACCGGCACCCCGCTTGTAACCGAATTCCGCACCACAACCGCCTACAAACAGAGCTGTCATCAATAATAATGCCCGCACTGCAGGCTGCAGAACTTTCTTTTTTGTTAATGTCACGCCCATAACCCGGCCCATCATTTCAATCAACTATGCGACAAGAATAACGTATTTTTCGATGAAAGCTCCTACGCTATTTGACGTATTTCAGCACTGCATGTTGCTGACTACTATGCCTCCTGTGCTTCAAAGCATTAATCGCCAAGAAGCGACCAGAACAGCAGTTTCCTA
>JABSPW010000200.1 GCA_013214285.1 Halioglobus sp.
TCTTCAATGTGTCATGCAGTAGTTGCGCTTGGTCTGACACGTTGCGCATCAGTGCTTTGGAGGACAGCGTGAAGCTGGCTTTGATGGCTTGTTCGTCATCTGGTTTTCCGCGCATATTGACAAAAGCTGCAATGCCGCCAACGCTGGCAGCCTGCCGTTCCTGAACTGTCGTGTAGGTCGCGTCACCAAGGCCCACCTCGGTCAAAGAGCTCGTGTACAAAGGCAGTACCTGCAGCTCTGCCGCATCCAACAGGGGCAGGGGCATGACTGCCTGTTGATAGACAATGCCGTTCGTTCCTTGGGCATAGCAAGTAAACGACAATCCATTGTGTTGTTCTTCACGAAAACTCAGCTCGGTGATTGCAGCGGGTACATCGCTGAGTTCAACTCGCGGCAAGATACTGTCATCGTCAATTCGGTCCTGCCGGGCTGCCAGGTCCGCTGCCAATGTTATTGTGGCGCTGCGCTCGGATGCGTCCATTTGTGCCTTAATGTCCGCCAGACGGGCTGTCTCCTGGCGACGCCGGTGATTGCTAAGTTCCTTATCCGGCGCCAGTGTCAGAGTTACACGGTGCGCATTATTTAACAGTAAACGTCGTGCAAGATTGCAAATGTAATCGGGATTGCGGATTTTCTCGCGCAAGTCAGCAATGACTGGATCCAGATTAAGCATGGCGATGGGGTCGCTATAGTGGGTGGCGCTGCCCAGCGACTGCAAGATGAGCTGCAGGCCATAGGGGTAGCCATCGCCCGTAACTTCACGCTGGTGTAGTTCAAGTTGATGAAGTACCGCTGCCAATCGTTTCTCGCCAATGCCATCACTGGCGACAGACTCGATAACGTCCATAACCAAGGTTTCCAGTGCGCCAGCATGTTCCGGTTCACTGCCTTCAATGCCACAGCAGAACACCAATTCGCGCATAGAATCCTCTAGTCCGCAGAGAGGTGAGGGTGCCCGCCCGAGTTCTGAGGTTTCAAGCGCGTGCAGTAGTGGCGACGCGCTGTTATCCAACAATACGCTGGACAGAAGCTGAGCTTCCAGCAGCTCTCCCAAGTCTGCACTTTCTCCCAGCATCCAGGCTATGACAAGGTGTGTTTTGCGCTCGGTATCGTCATTTTCATCGTAGGCATAGCTCTCCAGTGCGCGTAATGGTTCTGCCAGCCGCTGTTCCGGCTGTACCTCAATGCGGCCTGGCAGTCTGTCAAAATGCCGCAGGGCGTTACGTTCAAAAATGTCTTGGTGTGTGCGTGCATCAATGTTGCCGAAGGTCATAAAAATCGCGTTGGAGGGATGGTAGTGGCTGCGGTAAAAAGATTGTAGCTGAGCGTAGCTGAGGTCAGGAATACACTGTGGATCACCGCCACTGTTATAGTGATAAGTGCTGGTTGGGAAGAGATGCTCGCACAACTTGCTCCAAAGAACATTTGTCACGGAGCTCATGGCGCCTTTCATCTCGTTGAACACGACACCTTTGAAGACGAGGTCGCTGTCTGGATTGTCGGGCTCGGCAAATTCAACCCTGTGGCCTTCCTGGGAGAAATCCAGGGGATCAAGCCGTGAGAAGAAGACGGCGTCTAGATAGACGTCCAGCAAATTATTGAAATCTTTCTGGTTTTGGCTGGCAAAAGGGTAGGCGGTCCAGTCAGAACTGGTGAATGCATTCATGAAGGTGTTGAGGGATCGGCGCAGCATCATAAAGAAAGGATCTCTCACCGGGAACTTTTGACTGCCGCAGAGTGCTGTGTGCTCGAGGATATGGGCTACACCGGTTGAGTCCTGGGGTACGGTCCGGAGGGCTACAAGGAACACGTTTTCGCTGTTGTCCGATGCAAGGTGAAAGTGTGCGGCACCAGTCTTACGGTGTTCGTATTGCTCTGCGCGTATGTTTAGGGAGTCGATATTTTCCTGGCGCACGGCTTTAAAAGCCGGGTGAGTATTTTGCTGTGCACTGGCGTTGCTGCTCATTTTTTTCCTTGCCCGATTGATTGAGGTTAAAGCGCTATTCTACCTTGAATCAGTGGTTCATTTAGCGCCATCAGTTTGCTGGGGAACTAATTCTATCTGGTATAGCCAGGGCCACCTCTTTCCGGTGACCCAGATTGAGCCGTCTGCTGCGTCTCTGGCAATACCATTGAGCACGTCGGTGCTTCGCTCATGCTCTGATCGAGGCAACAAGCCTCGCAGATCAATCGTGCCGGTCACTTCGCCATTGTCCGGGTCAATAATGACGATGGCATCTTGTCGCCATACATTGGCCCAGACCGCATCGTTGACCCACTCAAGTTCATTCAGTTGAGTCACCGGCCGCCCGTTAAGTGTAACGTGAATTTCGCGCAGTACCTTCGCGGTGACGGGGGAAAGATAGCGCAGGGTAGCGCTACCGTCGCTATAGATCAGGTCGTGGCCGTTATTAGTGAGTCCCCAGCCTTCGCCCTGCACGGGCAGGGTTTTAACCAGCTCCAGATCGTCGCGACGGTAGACCAGCATGGTTCGATTGCGCCAGGTAAGCTGGTAGACCTTGTCTCCCAGAACGGTGATGCCTTCTCCAAAAAAACGTTTATCGAGATCTATAGCACTGTGCGGAGTGCCATCTGTAAAGCGATAGCGCAACAATCGGGACTTTCCGTACAGGCCAGTCCCCACGTAGAGCAAGCCGTCTTTGATCTCCAAACCCTGGACATAAATGTCGCGAGACTGCGGTTTTTTGTCTGTCACTGCCACCGAGTAATACTGCACAGGCCAAGCAGTACGCGGCAGCCAGGCGAAAAAGACGATGAGAATGTGCAATAAAAAAGCGGGCATTTTAAGCGGTGCACTACATGCGATTGCGTATGAGATCACGGATTATAAACCGTGCCGGTGCCAATGCGCGGCATAAAGACCGGGCAAGAGGCAGAGGTTCATGGCATATCATACTGGCCAGCAACTCGGCAGACAGGGGGGCGGAGGTTAGGCCCCGAGATCCGTGTGCGGTAGACAGGAACAGTCCGGGCAAAAAGACACCTTTACAAGCTGGGTGCCGTGCGTTCTTTCGCAACGACGCGAACCTTGCAAGGAAGGCGGATAAATCCGGTGCCTGCCCTACTATGGGTAAGTAGTCGGGACTGGCGCAGCGGATACCCGTTGCGCCAGCCAGTGCGTCGGTATCGAGGGCGGCCAGGGCATGCTGGCCGGCAGGCACTGCCAGCGACAATTTGTCCAGGTTATGACGATGGTCTGTACTTCGGACCGCCCGCTCGACACTGCCTATGTCGTAGGTTGCACCGATACAGTGCCGACCTGCGCGTGCCGGTGTAATATAGCCTTCGTGGCAGAGTGCAGCGCGCAACCCACTCAGCCAGTCAGCGCTGGGTAGCAGGGTGACTTGGCCTCGGATAGCCTGCAGAGGCAGCCATTGCAACGCTTGGAGGGTGTTTGCACTCGGGCCGGCTGCTACTACCGCGCAGTCGGCCGCGGCAATGAGCCGGTCATCGGCAACGGCCTGCCATTGACCTTGTAGGAAATCGATTGTCACGTCTCCGCATTCCTGCTCGAGATGAATACGCGGGTGTATCAACAAGGCGCGGCACAAGGCCTTTGGGTCCAGCCAGCCAGAGCCCGGGAACCAGAAGCCGGCACTGTGTTGAGCGATGCCCAGTCGCTCAGAGGCCTGTTCTGCGTCTAGCACCTGGGCGAAGTCCTCTAGCCCTTCGAGTGCTGCGGCCAGTTCGTGCAGATCAACCGGGTTATCAGCCTGTTGGAAGCTGCCGCAAAGCTCACCGTCCGAGGGCGCTGTCAGTCGGCCGCAGGTGAAGAGGTTGCGGTAAAAATTTGTCGCGTAGTGGTAGCTTTGCACGGAAAAGTCGTTGAGCGCAGAGTGCTTGCGGGACAGACGCGTGAAGAGGATGCCTTGGTCGACTGCGCCGACGGCCCCTCCTGGTGTGCTCCGTTCGAGAACAGTAACGTCGATGTCTCTATCAGCTAGAGCTGCTGCTATGCAGCAACCTGCCGGACCCGCGCCCACTATTAAAGCGCTGCGAGGCCGGCGCCTGTGTGTTGTGGGAAGGTCCCATTGTGAGATTTTATTGCCAATAGCCGGTTCGAACATAGCGGTTTGCAGCCGTCCGCGCAGGCACTCGCGCTTGCGCCCGAACCCCGGACATTTCTCGATCTGAAAGCCTGCTCGCTGCAGGCCGCGACGCACACGTCCGGCGACCGTAAAAGTCGCGACAGTGGCCGCTGGTTGGGAAATGGCCGCCGCGTATCTGAACAAATCTAAGGACCACATATCGGCATTGCGGTTTGGGGCAAAGCCGTCAAGATACCAAGCATCGACCAGCTTTTGCTCACGCTTGGCCAGCTCTGCCAGCGTCTGTGTCGCGTCGTGTAGCCAGAGATCCAAGTGCACTTTGCCGC
>JABSPW010000201.1 GCA_013214285.1 Halioglobus sp.
AGACCACATCGGCTTTATGAAAAATATGCCCGCGTCCATCCGTGCTATTTCGTCTGATACCCGATCAAACTCCACTGCTTTTATTTCCACACGTGATAAGTCAACTCCCTCACGCGAGAGCTGTTGACGGATGTTATCGTGGGAACCTTTGTTTAGTACGAGGAAACGAGAATTTGGATAATCGTCAAACATAGGCTTTACAACACGAGATACTTCCTCAAAAAGATACCAGGTACCAATGGATCCCACGTATCCCAGCGTAAAATCAGTGCCATTGTTTATGCCTTCCGGTCGCGACTGAAATAATTTGAGGTTAACGCAGGTGGGGATTACTGAAATGGGGGGGCGCCCTACATTAAAGTAGGGGAATTTATAAATTTCGTGCCTTCCGGAGCGCGTGAGCGTGACAATATGGTCTGTCTCGCAGAGTAGTAAGCGCTCAAGCCATTTGAATAGCCTGTACTTGAAGCCGCCTTTGCGCCAGATGCCTCCGTCAACTCGCTCATCGGCCCAGAATCCGCGCATGTCAAAAATATGGTGTGCGCCAGTTGCTCTTTTGACCGCCAGACCCATAAGCCCACCCAGGTAGCTGCGACAGTGCACCACGTCCGCGTTTTCTGACCTTGCCAGTTTTATAGCTTTCATAGTCCCTGCTAGGACATCATAAATTGTGGCAAGTAAATTGGGTTTATTGTGATAATGGAGATAGTGCCAGTCTACTCGTGCTTGTCGGCACGTCGCTTTCGTCTTTTCCAATACTGAGTGGTCTACAAGTGCCGTAGGTTTTTCAAAGGTAAGTAGCGTTATGCGGTGCTCTTGTGCCAGACCAAGCAAATACTGTAACACCTGGGACTGTCCCAGAGGTTCAAGCAAACCGGTGTAGGAAATATAAAGAATGCTAGGTTTCATTGCGTTTGTCGCCTGGTGCTACTTGTTTAAGGCCGGTGAGGAGTAGGATTCCTTTTTGTGAGCCTATCGTAGGCGGCATAGTTTATCGCGGTAGTATATTTTAGAGTATATCTTTCTTCGAATCGTCGTCCTCCCTCCCTGCCGAGCCACGAACTCCAGGGCCGTCATATTGTTGAGTGCCCTGTGAGGTCGAGCCTCATTGTAATACTTCAACCACCGGTCAATCTTGTCTCTGGACATCGGCCAGACTGATGAGCCAATGAGCATTCAAGCATTCATTACTGAAGCTACCACTAAATGATTCAATATGACCGTTATCGGTTGGTTCACCCGGGCGTGGTGTGCGCCCCGCGTGAGTCACTGCCCGAATCTTTTGAATTCGGGCAATTCAGTTGTCAGTACCTTTTTAGCATAAACGACGAATCCTGATTTCCAGAGCGTGCAGCTTGGTCCAGAATCTATTGACTTCCATCAGGTTGTAGACGAAAGGCTTACATCTAACCGACTCGCTAGTCTGTAGAAAGTCCTCTGCAAAGGGCAGTAGCTCTTTTAAATCTCGCGCAAGAAAGCTGTGCGTCTGTGCGGCGTCCATGATGTGAAATGCATTCACTTTGAATCCGTAGATCATTTTATAAAGTGCTTCTGAAAATGTGAGCTTTCCATATCGAAATACGGGCACCTCAGGTAAATACATCATGAAGGGAAAAACCATTAAACCCATGGGCCCAAACATCTTTCTGGCTATCTCGGCGGTTTCGTCTTCACCATGGATAAACTTCCAATCAGATTGCTTTAACCGCTCTCTGTGAGCAACGCAAACATCGGAATAGAATGAAGGGGCAGGGTTATCAGGGTTGACCTTCCTAAAATAAACTGGATAGCCCTCACTAAGTGTGACATCACTTCTGTCTCGCTCAGCCCGTCCACCTTTCAAGAAGACAGGGTAAAGAAAGGCCGACTCAGGGAAGTGCTCAAAGAAATTTTGGATGTCTTTAATATCTTGGTCAGATATGGTGCGCGTAAGCTGCATATCATCCTGCATAAAAATGACATAGTCCGCACTCGAGGATTCAAGAGCAACCTGCATATTTTTGTAGAGTCCACCATGGTTGCCCTTTATTAGCTCCTTGCTTTGGGAAAATTTAAAGCTTCCTGTGTATTGATCTAGCAAAAGGCGGGTTTTTGGGCAGGTGCTATCGTCATCTACAATGTGTGTCGGTAACTGAGGTGCGCAGGCATTGATGGAGTCTATGCAGTTTTGAAGATAGTCGCCTCTGTTATACGAGAATACAAACAGTTCAACTGATGGGTCATCCATCTCTGTCACTACAGAGGTAAAGCCTACGATTTTTCTGGCTGGGGTCATCCGGCGAATCGCCGGCAATCAGCTCAACTTTTCCGTATATTTGTTTCAAAAAAACGGCCTGTTCGTCTTGCTGTGCGTTACTGCCGTTACTTTCGAACAGCATACTATCTGAAATATATGCTAAACATGCAATGACCTCTTGCCAGTTCCTTATCCACATGCATACTGATAGAAGAAATACCATATCCACACGGCCTTCGGGCAAAAAGTCCTGGATAAGATCCAGGGGGTCTTTCTCAAGATCAAATTTGTAAAAGCTGAGATTATTCTCACTGCGTTGGAAGTTTATTTTTGTCGCTGCATTGACCATATTGCTATCGTAGTCCAGGCCAACTCCCCAGCGAATAGAATCAGCAACTTCAAATAGCATGCCTCCCTGGTTGCAACCTACGTCTAATACGCTTATGTCTACAAAATTGATCGGAGTAACTGCAAGCCGGGCTTTGGGGTCTCTCTGGCCTCTGATCTCCTGGGAGAACAATCTGAGCGTGTGATACCCCGCCGGGAATTGGTCAGCGGAGTAGGTTTGACCGCTATGCTTGGTGTAATTTAGAACATTTAGTACCTGATTTAGGGTGAAGTTGTCGGATTCACTGGAGCCAGTATTTTTCCGCTGAAAGAGATCGTAGCTGGGTTTAAGCATACGGTTGCGGATAGGCTTAGTGATATTGCGCCTGAACCATCGGACGGTATTTAGAGCTCCCGGCAGATTCTTTAGCTTCTGCCTAACTTTGCTGTTCATGCTGCCCTCAAATATTCCCTCAAGTTGTGTGGCGCCGGCCCAGCGCGAGCAATTCCTTACGAGTTCGGCGTAGAATTCACTTCTGTAATAAAGCGTTTTCCTGCCCAGCCAGAAAGTTGACCATATTATCCTCGCAGGTAGCAGTATTTTTACCAAGTCTTGCGACTCAAGAAACAGCTCTAATTTAATTGAACTGGTGAGATTCAATGTTTCTCTCAGCTTATCCCGCGCAAGGATTTCTACCACATGCAAGGGTGTGTGAGGCCATCGGTAGACCCAGACATCAATCATTTCGAGTCGAGCCTTCCAAATCATTCTTTTACCCGAATCAAAATATCTCGCTGTCTCGTTGTTAAGCCTTATTGGTCGATCCAGAATAAGGTTAAGGGTCCCCGGGTAGAGCTCACAGCCCGTGAGCTCTGATAATTCGGAATCAAAGCTCTTAAACTGTTTTTCCGCCTTCTGACGTCCTTGTTGAGCGAACCCAGAGATCCTTATCTCATTAGCCAAATGCAGACCCTCTCACACCGGTGTAGATCGGTCCATATAGCAATAAAGTTGAATGAACGCTGACTAGGTATAGGGCAGAGCCTACTGCTGCTCCTAGGACTCCGAACACTGATATTAGTAGAATCGAAAAGGCAAGGTATGCCAAGGTGCATATGGTGAGGACCCGGGTTACTTTCGACGCAAAGGGTGTCATTGTCATGAGCATACCTTGAAAACCACAAGCGGCTTCGCAGACAAATCCGAATATTAGGATGAGTACAAGTGAGTATGCCGGGATAAAAGCAGGTCCGTATAGCATCCCAAGCAACCACTCTCCAATCAGGGCAAAGCCAAACATTGCCGCCAGGGCTATAGCCAGACAAACTCGTGAACTCCAGCGCATGACTTGCTTAAGTTCCCCTATATCCTGGGTTGCCCAAAGGCGTGAAAACTCAGGGGCAATTACATAACGCAGAGCCTGCCTTCCATATTGGGCAAAGGAGGCAAGGCTGCGAGCTATGCGGTAGAGGCCAACGGCCTCGGGCACAGTGAGTATTCCAAGCAAGATGGTTGCGCCTGTTTCATTCACAGTTGCAACAACCGAATTTAATGTTAGTGGAACAACGCCCTGTATCCATTCTTTGACTTTATATTCAGGCTTGCTGACTGCAAGGGGTGTAGGCAATACTTTCAGTAGTAATACAGTGCCCGTTATAAAACTCAGTAGGGTCGCAGCGCAGAGAAGCCCCATTGACCGCTC
>JABSPW010000202.1 GCA_013214285.1 Halioglobus sp.
CATCGAATACGTGGCCACAAACTACAGTACGACGGACATTTTTGTCCACGGCACCGATGCTGGTTCCTTTGGTGCCTGGTCCGTCGGTCAGGCCTTCCACCAGTCGGGGGTGAACCTCACCGGACTGATCATGGACTCAGGCCTTGTTACGCCTCGCTACGACCCGGTACTTTCCGAGTTCATCGGTGATGCCGGCTTCCCTTACGGGGTGGGCTTCGATCACCAGGGCCTGATTGATAAGATTGGCATCTTTGCCGACCCGGGTATGCCTTACCATCCTGAAGTAACGGTGAATGCAGGCTTCGACGCAGTGCCTATGCTCGTTGTGGCCGGCAAGCTAGACCCGGAGGCGGGCGGCAACCAATCACCAATACCTGTGGCGACTGCAGCAGGGCAGGGCAATGTGGAGTGGCTCTATGATGGCCTGAAACAGGCCGTGGATACACAACCGAATTCCCCGCACCAGGTGGTGCTGGTGGACGGCGTGGGCGATGCGCCGACCATGAGGGATGTGGATGACACCGCCCACGACGCGGTGGATGTCTTTGTCAGCGGCGTGCTGGCCGGTAACCCACCTCACCCTTCTTTTGTTGTGACGCCGCCCAGCGGCATAGCCGGCCAGAAAATGATGCTGATGGGCCACAGTTTCTTCAGGCCGTTTATAGACAGATTGCCTTTCCACGTCGCGCAGGCCGGTATCGCCGGCCACAGCCAGGAGAAGGAAACCTCCGGCGGTGCCAGCGGTGCGCCGCTGGCCCTGTGGAACGATGCGGGCCACCGCGCCAATATCCAGGCGGTATTGAATGCAGGCGATGTCGACTTGTTCGGTATGACCTGTTGCGACCTGGAGTTCACCGCGGAAGGGGACCCGTCCCTGAATACCGATGGCTATAAGCTCTGGTTTGACTACGCGCTGGCCCAAAATCCGGATACCGTTTTCTTTATCGGTATGCCCTGGGTCGATTACCCTACCGACTATCCTGATGCGGCAAGCTACGCTGCCATCCAGGATACCGGCTACAACCTCACGGTACTGTCTGCAGTGGACGAGCTGCGCCCGCTTTATCCCGGGGTGACCATTTATGCTATCCCGTATGGCCAGGCGGCGGCAGAATTACGCCAGCTGTTTGAAGCGGGCAACCTGCCGGACATCAGCAATCTTCAAGGATCTTCTGCAAATGCCTTGTTTACAGACTATAAGGGGCATGCCGGCGATATCCTCAAGGCCCTCGTAGAACTGATCTGGATCGATGCCATCTATGGCGTGGATCTCGAGACCTACTCCTACGACCCCGGCTACCAGACCGACCTGAAAGCGCTGGCCAAGTCCATTATGGATGCACACGATCCGGCCTATAACGGGCCCAATCGTTAATGTAGACAGAGGGCAGGAAAATGGCGGCCTAATACATTCAGCCCCCGACTCCGCATTGACTTGAGCTACAAGCAAAGGGGACTGTCAGCAAAAAAGTTGCTTTGCGTTGCGATTACATCACGCAGCATCGGTGGCACCGCCAGCATGCGGCGTAGCGAGACGCTTGTGGAGGGCGGCGTGAACACCCTCTCCCCAGAGAGTATTCAGGTTGCCGATGCTGCTTAAGCAGGGTTCTAGGCCCCCCGAAACACCAGTGCACCCCATTTCATTTGGCCAATCGCTTTACCAGATTGGGATCCTGTGCAATCTTCGCCAAAATAGCCTCTGCTGTGATGCGATGACCTGTCTCATTGGGATGCCAGATATCAAACCAGACCGCGCTGGGAATCGTCAGCTTCGCTGGGTCGTAAGCGCTAAAAGTATCGAGCAGGTCCAGTACCTGCAAGCCGGCCCCATGCGCTTCTCGTGCCAATTTCTCATGCAGCGAGACCAGTGGGTAGCTGCTGTAATCTCCCGTTTCCGGGATAAGTGGGTGAATGAGGAAAATCACCGGCACGTCCTGAGTCGCTGCAATGGCGGCGATACGGGCGATGTTCTTCTGCACCTGTTTCCAATGCGCGCAGTGCAACAACGCGTGGTACTCCTTGTCGCAGCCGATAGCGTGCAATTTCTCGGTAAGCTTAAACACGCTGCCCATCACAAAATGCAGCGAGTGAAACGCGGGCCGATAAAAGTAATCACCCACCTGCCCACTGGCACTTCGATATACTGGGTGTGCCGGATCGTTGAGTACGTAACTCCAGAGGATAAGATCTGGAGAGTATTTAAAGGCCTCATTTTCTAGCAGGAACAATTCCTGCGATGTTGAATACCCTGCCTGGGCCAGTATGATGACTTCTACCCGATTGATCTCCTCTGCTCTACTTTGGTTGAGCGCGGATTCGAGTAGTTTGCCGAACCCTGCACCGAGATCAATGCCGTATGCGTCTGCGACCGAGTCGCCGATGACAACAACTCGTGAAAGACCCGGTTCCTTTTTATAGGGATATTCGTAATCGCGGTAGCCATGCGAATTTGCACCGCAGCGGTTAGGTATGCGGGTATAAATCAGCTCGAGAAACTTCGAGCGATGGGTGCACAAAATGTCGCCAGCCTTCTCCTGTTCCAGGTGTGCTTGCCTCTGCTTGTATAGAAAAGTGAAGAAAAGTTCTGCAACGATTAAACACAGCGCCACGGAGATAAGTGACAGGATCGCCCCACCAAGGAAATTGTTTAATCGGGGTTTAGCTACCACAGGCCTGTCTCTATCAACACGTACTCCGGTATTTACCGTTTGCTGCGTCGGTGCACTCGGACGATAATTTCTTTGCCGCAATGCTACTATCCTCCATCCGTATTGCCTACGCCAGCGTTGTACAGGGTTAAATTCTGATGTCTTGGAAGTTGGCATATAGTGAAGCGTTCCCAGCTAGCGTTGCTGTGGGTAGGACGCGTCTTGCGCCGAAGCGGCAGCCAGGGTTGACAGCTAAGTAGTCAAAAAACGCATGCGCCATGCTTATCGATAACAGCTTCTATCCCCAGGCTGGCTGCGATAGAGATAGCATGGCGGTCTCCCGTCTGGCCGGTTCGCAGCATCAGGCTGCCCGGCTGCCAAGGTCCCGCATACACGGCACCAGAGCGAGTGGGGTGAAAAACATGCTGGGCCTGCAACCGCATGAGTGCAGTGTCAAAAAGGGTGATCGGCATGGAAAAATACGGAACCAGACAGAGTCTTTTTTTTCATTAGCGCTTGCTCATGGGTGCTGGTTACGCTGCTTGCGATTGTGCCAGTGAGTAAAACAGGCTTTTCTCAGGGCATGGGGTCCGATGAAAACGCAAGCGCCAGCATAGACAACTAGTGGGTTGGGCGTGGTATGGCGGATGTCACAGGACCGGTGGTTGGCCTGCAGCTGTGGGGCTTTGGCCGCCCGGACCAGAGGGACTGCATGTACGACTGCGTTCACGAGCCTTCATTATTGCCGAGGCGAGAACCTCGGCGCGTCGGCTGGTGCTTGTCAGTGTCGATTTGGGCAGTATTGACCATCACATCGTGCTGGGGGTGCTAGAGAATTTGCAGGCCCATTTCAGTGACGCCTTCACCTTGGGCAACGTGATTATCGGTGCCATGCACACGCATGCGGGCCCCACAGGATATTGGCAGACGCGCACGGATACGGGTTTTGACGGCGGTCACTATCCGGAGCACTATGCAGCGGTTGTGCAGGGCATTACCGACTCTATTTTTCAAGCGCACCACGACCTTGAGCCTGGCGCGGTTAGTGTCAATACCGGCAGAGTGGAGAATACGGGTGTTAATCGCTCGGCAATAGCCTACCTGGAGAATCCGGCGGCGGAACGGGACCGTTATGCAGACAATACAAACACAACAATGACGCTCTTGAAATTTACCCGCGCGACGGGAGACATCGGTCTGATCAACTGGTACGGGCTCCATTTGACTGCGATGAACGATTACAATCGGCTCGTCTCGGGTGACTACAAGGGCGATGCCTCTCTGCAAGAGGAGCGTTCCAGAGGCGTGACGTATAACGGCAGCGAGTAGTGTGTCGCGGCCCTTGCGCAATCGGACCCCGGAGATGTGACGCCCAACACCAATCGCGATAATACCGGCCCCGGTGTCACCGATGCGGATACCAAGCAAATTATGGGAACGCGGCAGCTGGCGGTCGCCCGCTCTTACAATGCCGGAGGAGGGCACTTCGATGGCAGACCGACGCCTGCCTGATACGGTAATGGGAGAATTGGGGGATTGGGCGGAGCATGGCGTTATTGCTGGATATGCGAATGAATTTGCGGGTTATATCATCCCACCGGAGGAATATGCCCG
>JABSPW010000203.1 GCA_013214285.1 Halioglobus sp.
GGCGGCCTCGCCTCAGGCATGGGGGGGGTAGTTTTGAAAGCCAGCGTGTCTTTGAATCGCTCTTCCGCACTTTTTTTCAGCTGGGCAGCGCGTTCCTCAGAGTGCCCGTCGTGGCAACCGTGACACGTCCTGGTCTCCCCGCGCCGCAATGAGAGCAGCATGGCATCGTGAGCAATCTCCATACCATCAGCATCGGTGCCCACCATGATGATGGGAGTCTCGCAGGGTACGCGCATCTTTACAGAGCCGTCCTCCTCCAGTGGCTGGGAGCCAAGTGTTGCAATAGACTTGTGTCCCATGCTGTTGACGTTGCTGGCAAACTCATCACGATCCTCCCCACGCCAGGTAATATCCCACATCTCCGGAAGACGCACAGTCAGTGCGGCGATATTCTCCTGATGAAAATCGACATCTTCAGTATTAACCGCGCAACCCTGGAAAGCACACTGCTGGTAAAGGTTAGTGCGCCAGTCATAGTATTGCGCGCTGGGGTATAGCTCGGCTTTGCGCGCATCGACCACCTGCAGATAACAGCCCGCGTTCTCGTCCAGAGGTTCCGGCTGGTCCGGGAGCGGCTGGCCATGCAGCTGGTGGAAAGTCGCAATAGCGCGAGCATCAAAAGCATGCCACTCCGGTCCGCCGGCCATGAACTCCATCTGATCAGTGTCAAAAGGATCGACCACAGTCGGTACTTTTACCTTGTAAATGGCCTTCTGGCAGGTCGGCTCACCGCCCATAGCCGCACGATTGACCTGATTAGGCGGTGTCACCTCATAACAAGACCCTCGACCATGAGTGATCAGATACTCATCATCGGTATCCGGCAACGGTGCCGGGTATCCCGCCTTCCCCAACGCTCTGCCCTTCCTGTCAAATCGTACATCCATGTCCTGATCATTACCGTAGGGCGTCATCGCCACAAACGAGCTGGGAATATAACGACCACTACCCGGCCATCTATTGGGACGATAGGGATCCTTTTGGCAGCTCTCGCGAAGACAACCCTCGACATGGGGATCATCGTAATCAAAGCTATAAATTATTCCCATACTACCCACGTGATTGCCGCGATAATAGTTTGTAACAGCCAGCTTCTCCTTGAAGATTTCTGCTGCTGAGCGCAGTGCGCGCAATTCAGACCGCCCTTCACCACCGTGAGTGCCGCGCGGAAGATAATCCCGCGTCTTGATAGTCGGCGACTTGTGCCCGTTAAGAATCACAGTAGTATCGGCGCCATTGCCATCAGTGCGGCACAGCCACCACTTATTCTTTATCGTCCCTGCCCTGGGAGTATACGCGTCAAACGTTTTAGTCTCGTGAGCATTCCAGCAGGAGTAAACAATGTCACCGTTTGTCATGACAGTCGGCGCCAGTGCCATATTTTCATGCGGGCTGATATTACGGGCATCGGTACCATCAATATGCATTGTCCATAACTGCATGGCACGACCGGCGGGTCCGTAGGCATAATCCTGCGACAAACACGCAGGCGGGTTGAAACAGCGGCCGCGACCATACTGATCCTTGCCCCTATGAGTCCACCAGGGAAATTTAAAGGGATACATGTCACCGCGATTGCTCACGAAGACAATTTTTTCATTATTCAACCATTCAGGCTGGCGATCAATGGTTCCCTTTGGGTGATGCGGTATCGGTTTATTCTCGCCGGTCACCAGATCGTAAATCCACAATCTCGCATAATGCAAACCGGGGATATCGTAAATACCCAGGCTATACCGGTTATACCTTACCTCGGAAAGCCTGCCGCCGACGCCGACCGAGTAAACGATCTTTGTGCCATCAGGGCTCACACGCGCCTCATGTGCAACACACACTTCCTCAGAAGTCGTGCAATCGTAAATGACCTTGACGTTGCCGTTCAGGTCATCGATCACAACGTCCGCTTCCGCGATGCCGCCGTTGATGCGTGCCACGTCCGAAGCATGCTGCCAGTTGGCTGCCTCTTCCAGGGGAGAACCGGGGACCGGCGCGGTCGCCCTTGGCTGTCGCGTGTACACAAGCTTCCAGTCAGGAGCGCTGGCGACAGACACCGGATGCCCGCTTTCGGCCATGGACCGAATCACTATCAGCATCGATGCGACTGTCAGCACCAGTATGAACGCTGTTCTATTCAAAAGCCTTTCCTGCAAGTCGCGATCCCTCATTACCTCTGTGACATCCAAATATGCGATTTGTGCGCAGAATATCGTGTTTTTTCGCAGCGTAAGCTCAAAGTGTATACCTATTCTAGACTGCGTGGGTAACTTCATTACCAGTAGCGTGCGATTCATCACTAGCGCTGCTATTCTTGGGCTAGACAATCGATCAAGGGCACCTGGAGGATGCGTGCAATGAGCAACCTGCTTCCAGCACTCAGTCCCCTTGGGAACATGCACCACCTCGCACTGCGCTGTCGCGATGCGGAGCAAACCCGATGGTTCTATGAAGACGTACTGGGTCTGCAACTCTCGGTGGCCCTGCCCCTGGAGGACAACCCCGGTACCAGGGAAAAGCGACCCTACCTGCACCTCTTTTTAGCATTTGGCGACGGCAATTATTTGGCGTTTTTCGACGACCCCACCCACGCTAGGCCCGAACACTTCGAACTCAAAGACAGCTACGACATCCATATTGCTTTCGAGACTAGCAACCGCGAATCCATGTTGGCCTGGCGAGACAAAATCGCTACCGCCGGAGATTTCATCTTCGGTCCGGTAGATCACGACTTTGTTGAGTCCGTATACTTCTTCGATCCAAACGGTTACGCCCTGGAGGTCACCCACAAGACGAAGATTCATGACACAGTAATGCGCAGGGAAACCCTGGCTGCGCGCGACCATATCGCGCGGTGGACCGAGCGCACCCGCGCCAGGAAAGTCGAACTGTTCGGCGCGGAGGCAATTGACGCCCGTGCATCTGCGCTAAGGGATCCGGTCGCACCCAGGGGATCAGCTCCGCCGGAGCAATACTAGTGTTCGTAGACGCAGACCGGGGTATAAAGCGCCTGCCCTATCTACTCTTGTTCGAGGACCAACCCGGCCCTTGCAAGGATGTGTGCGGCGGCATCGAGCATGTGGTGCTGCGCTCACACCTGCTCAAACCATCAAATTCCCCGTCAAAGGCGGTGATCATCTTCATGCACCCTATCGGGGGCGGCGAGTACCTGCCACTGCCGATGGCCCTGGCGCGCGCCGGCCACCACGTCATTTACTGCCAGAGTCGCTACCCTAACAACGATACCGCATTGATCATGGAAAAAGTAGCCATTGATCTGGGCGAATGCGTGCGTGATGCAAAGGAGAGGCTCGGTTATGAGAAGGTAATACTCGGGGGCTGGAGTGGCGGTGGCTCGCTCGCTCTGTTTTATCAACGTCAGGCTGAAAACTCTACAATTAACGCAACACCAGCGGGTGACCCACCAAACCTCAACGCTGCGCGACTGCTACCTGCAGACGGCTTGCTGTTACTGGCAGCCCATGTCAGCCGGGCACTGTCACTCACCGAATGGATGGATGCCTCTATCATCGACAAGTCTAGACCCGACGAACGTCACCCTGAACTGGACCTGTACAATCCCGACAACCCCAATCAGCCGCCTTACACAGAAGCGTTTCAACAGCGCTATCATGCCGCACAGATCGCACGTAATCGACGCATCACGGCATGGGTCAGGGAACGCCTTGCAAGCTTCCGCGCTCAGAGCCGGCCCAACGAAGAAATGTGCTTCATCGTGCACGGCACCATGGCGGCGCCACTGTGGCTGGACCCCAGCATCGACCCCAATGGTCGCAAACCTAACCGCTGCTTTCTCGATGCCCTCGCATCGTCAACAACAGCTCGATCGGGCTGGCCCGGTTTACCACATTGCGCAGCTGGCTGTCCCAGTGGAGTTACGACGAGTCCAACGCCAATGGTCACTCAGACGCGGCACATATGAGCCTACCCACCCTGGTAATCAGCAATGGCGCCGACGATGCCTGTACCCCCAGCCACGCCAAAAGGCTGTATAATGCTGTCGCTAATGAGAATAAGGAACTTGTCGAAATCGAGGGTGCAACACATTACTATCTGGGACAGAAGCACCAGTTACAGCTGGCAGCACGCACCTGTACTCGCTGGCTGCGCAGCCAGGGGTTGACCGACGTCTGATCGATGACGACGGCAAGGTCATGCATTGCTGGAGATTAGAGTTGATATCCATTCGCACTATCCTGACACTGACTGCGACGCTGTTCGCGGCAGGTGG
>JABSPW010000204.1 GCA_013214285.1 Halioglobus sp.
ACGTATTTGCCGAGCACAATTGGCATGACTACCAGTGCCACGAGCGGTCCGTGCGCGATCAGCGATACCTGTACATTCGCAACTCGCTGCCCCACCTGCCAGCCACCCCACCCGCCGATGCCGTGATGAGCCCTACTTATGCTGCCATGCGCCAGCTCTTCTCCGCAGGCAAATTGACCCCGCCACAACAAAGCTGCTTTCTGTCACCGCGCGTCGCGGAGGAGCTGTATGACGTGCAGGAAGACCCACATTGCCTGACAAACTTGGCATCTGCCGCGGACGGCGCAGCTACACTCGAGCGTATGCGTGCGGCGGTGGACGACTGGATCGAGCGTACAAACGATCGCTTTCCCGAATCCCCGACTCCGGACCGCTTTGATCGAAGCACGGGCGAACGTCTTAAATCAGACTAGATATCCATTTCGTAAGTCCCTCGTAACACCTACGTCGTCTGGGGAATTTGGCGAATGGCGTATGGCCGGTGCCGTGCTGCCATACGCCATAAGCTCGAAACGGCTCCGATACGCTAACGAGATCCTTCGCGCTTCGTACTCACTCGCTCGCGCTTCGTGCTTGTATTAGTGCAAGTCGGCCAAACTCGAACCAGTCAACGCAGACGTGTCGGGGCACTAGGATCTGTCCTTTAATGCTCTATTGCTTCCGAAGCTCGGCAAAAGTTCCCTACTGCGGTAAATTAGGCTATTTACCATAGAACCATTCAATACCAATACGAGCCAGGCGTATTCCGTCAATTGAATTACAAGTAATCAAAGCAATCTTACCGTTTTCT
Source organism: Halioglobus sp. (assembly GCA_013214285.1). Lineage (GTDB taxonomy): Bacteria > Pseudomonadota > Gammaproteobacteria > Pseudomonadales > Halieaceae > Marimicrobium. The sequence continues at coordinate 791 of JABSPW010000204.1, forward strand.
ACAAATACTATGCTTGGATAACCATAATCACGATAGACTCCTTCGGGATCACTGGTAATATTCCGATGGTGCTTCCATGTCTTACCTGCATCCTGTGATATGGCTGCTGTAAGGGGGGCTCTTACGTTGCCTAAAGGCAACTTAAGTTGAGCCACTTGTACTACTGGCTGCTCCTTTCCTTTGGCGCGTTCAGGACCTAAAGGATTATGACACCATACAGCCACAAGATCATTTGTTTCAGGGATTCGTGCTATGTCAAGGGGACTGGGTATAGAAGACGGAAGATCTTTAACAAGTTCGGGTTCTGACCAGCTTTCACCGTGATCCTTTGAGTAAGAGCGACAAAGATAACCCTCAAACGTACGGCAAAGCATTACTAAATCGCCGTTCTTCAATTCTGCAATAACCGGTTCTTCTGTACCGCTATTGGGAGGCCCTTTAATATCTACTACATTTTTGCTGGGCCACCATGAGTACCCCCCATCGTCACTGTAAGCAGATAAGCTAACCAATCTTACGTTATTTACCGGTGTTCTAGTGTCAAAGGGTAAAATTATTCTACCTGTAGAAAGCTGTATCAGACTGCCCGGCATTGCGCCACCTTTCCCCGCCATAAAGTTTGTTATGCATAAGTGGGGAGTCCACGTTTTCATCTCATCTGAAGAGATACTGACATAGGTGTTCTCATAATAACCTTCTCTAGAAATTTGTGAGACTGTAGTTTTACTGCCTATGTCATAGTGAAAAAGAATGTTCTCATCTTTCAACCTCAAAAAACCAGGAGAGTGGTGAATTATTCCTGTTCCTACATTGGTTCTCATTATAAAAGGTTTACTCCATGTTCTGCCAAGGTCGTATGATGTGCGGCCAGCGATCCCTCCATCAGGATTGTTTATAAGTAAATTGCTTTCAAAGCCCTCGGATTTAAAGAACGAATACGCAAGCAACAGTGTTCCATTCTTTAATTGCAGAATATTTGCGTGCACTCCCCGATGTGTCTTATTTGCCCGCAGAGGTATTATGACACCCTCGTCAAATAATGTGTCAGGCTCTGCAACAAGATGACCTGGAGCTATAAAGAGAAAGAGTGCCAAGCAAACAATTTTACATTTAGTCTGTGATACCTTCATGTTTTACTCCCATAAACTGACGTTTCCCATTTAACTCTTTGAACCGGGATTTCCCATTTGGATGTACCTGAAACCGCTGCTATCTTCTGTTCAAATCAAATATAGGCGTCACGGACCGGGCCATTTGCATGCCGACGTGTGTTGTGTCCTTGCTGATAACGTGTTTTAAAATTGATGTACGATGGCCTTCCAAGGCCGTCGCGAGAGGAAATCGCCGTGAATCGACGGCCTTGGAAGGCCATCGTACGGGGAGCATGGCATTTTAAAACACGTTCTAGGGCTTGCGGTCGATTTCGTTTTTCCACCAGTCTGGCCCTTCGGCCATGACTTCGCGGTCGTGTTCGATCAGCGTTTGCTTGAGTTGGGTGAATTTCTCGGGATGTTTAGCCGACAGTTCTGTCTGTTCCTGATTGTTGTCCCCAAGGTTATAAAGTTCGAACCGAGTCAGGTCGTGGCTTCCCAGGATTTTCCAGTCCCCGATGCGCATCGCCACGCGGCGCGCGGGAGCGGCCAGATGGTTCCGCCAGTACAAAGGCTCGGTTCGCTCGATCGGATTTTGCTGGAACAACGGCAACATGCTGGCACCGTCGATAGTGCGGTCAACAGGGAGTGGGATGTCCGCGATGTCGCAGATTGTGGTAAAGATGTCCGAACCGATCACGGGCTGGGCACTTTCCGTACCTGGTCGAACATGTCCCGGCCAGCGGATGATGCCGGGCACGCGGATGCCACCTTCCCAGGAGTGGCGCTTGCGACCACGCAGTCCCCCGGTCGATCCGCGCGTCCGTCCCTTCAGGCCGTCACCTTCCGGGCCATTGTCAGAAGTAAATATGACAAAGGTGTTGTCACGGTAATTCATCTGGTCAAGTGCCTGCATCAAGGTCCCAAAGGCGTCGTCCAACTGGGTAATGTTGCCGTGGTGTTGGCGAAGGCCTTCGTCTCCGAGCTCCTCGTAGAAACGCATAAATCGTGGCGCTGACTCGATTGGCAAATGAGGTTCATGGGTCCAGACGGTCAGAAAAAATGGTTTTGACCGGTCGCTACGGCCTTCCAGCCAACGAATGGCTTCTTCTACCACCAGTGGGGCGGAGAAGCCAATCAGTTCACCGACTTCCTGACCGTTGCGCAAAACCACAATTCTTTGATCACTCGACGAGATGATGATAGAAAGCGGACCATCGGCCGGAGCGGTAAAGTCCCATTCCCACGTTTCAAGTTCGGAAAGCGGCGAATGGATCGCGCGATTGCCAAGCTCGTCGATCGGCGCAAGAACGCCGCCTGCTGGCGCTCGTACAGGCGCACCGGCTCGGCCGGTTACAACGACTGTTCCTCCCATTGAGGTGACTTTGAAAAGTTCGCGCGCAAAAGCAATCGGCAGATGGATACAGCCATGGCTTTCCGGATAGCCCGGCAACCCTCCTGCATGAAGCGCGATGCCTCCCCAAGTGAGGCGCTGTTGGTAAAACATGGGCGCGTTGTTGTAGATGCTTGATCGGTGATCGGCATCCTTTTGCAGGATTTGGAACACGCCAGTGGGGGTTTCGTGACCCGGCTTGCCGGTCGACACTGTCGAGACCCCGATATTGACCCCGTTGCGATAGATAAACACTAGCTGGCTGGTCAGATCGACCAGCACCGTCACCGGGCCCTCAGGCGCGATTTCGGGAGCCCACACCCATTGGCCCGGCTCAAGGCCTTGAGCCGCCTGTGCGAGTTCGATTTCAGAGCTTTCTTTCGCGCCTTGAGCTAAGCTTGGCGCGCTGGTTAATGCCAGCGCCGCAAGGAAAGTATTGCCTAGTATTTGAGTTAATCGCATTGTCGTTGCCTCCCAAACAACGGCGTGTTTACGCTCGGGTTTAGTCGCGCGCAGCGCACCAAAGCAAGCGAATTAAAAGGCAAGCAAGATCATGGCCATCACGATATTTTCCCAAGCTCACATCTGGCCATGTTTGGCCGCTTGTTCTGTGATGCTTGTTGGGTGTTCTGAGCAGCCCGTTTTTGAGTCCGAACCCACGCCAGAACCGGTCATTTTCCCCGCCAGTTTAACCCCGATCGAGAACGAGGATCGCGCAAAGTATGGTCTTTGTCGTGGTCTGGAAGCCAGCGAGGCGATCGCGAATTGGTCGGCTCAATTCAAGAAGCTGGTCGGTTGCCCTACTCAAGCAGAGGCTGAGCGGCTGGGCGGTTTGCTGGTCGGTATCGTTGATGGCTTTTTTATTGTGGCAATGGATGTCGAACAGATCACCTCTGAGGCAAGCGAGATAAGCGAGGCAAGTCAAGCAGCGGAGACTGGCGAGACAGGCGAGGAGTGAGGGCGGTCGCCGG
>JABSPW010000205.1 GCA_013214285.1 Halioglobus sp.
GACGCCACCAAGGGCTTGGTACAGGAGAATACGTTGTACCGCGTTGAATTATCTGCAGCACCGAACGTTTCAAACAACACCAACTCGCCCTTCAACGCAACCGCCACCTGAATGGATGGTAATGGCCCCGTATCAATCGCTTGCTGGATGCGTCCACACAGATTATCGACCCGGACAATATCGGTTACTGCAAGCTCAGTCACATTCAGTGTTTCATCGGACAACAGCTCGGTCTCCACATCAGGCCTGGATCGGGTTAATCGCCTTGATTGTCTTCACGATATCCATGAACAGGTTGTTTACCTCCAGTACCTCAAACCCTGCCGACCGCACATTGGTAACTGTCGCTCGATTCATATCAGGACCAATCTTTCGTGATAGCACTGTCATGACATCCATCATAATTTTAAAGGGGTAGTAGCGAGAACCGGTATGTTCAAACATAAAAACTTCACCCCCGGGCTTCAGGACACGTCGCAGTGCGCGTAAGCCCTCTACAGGTCTCGGCACAGAGCAAAACGTGCAGGAGGTAAACACCTGATCAAAGCTGTGGTCGTCGAAACTGAGTTCGTGCACATCCATCACCTGCGCACTAATCTCACCGTCGTAGGCTGCGATGCGCGGCGCGGCAACCTCGAGCATTTTCGGGCTGATATCGATTGCCGTAATTATCTTCCCAGGGGGGAAAGTCTCAATATCCAGTCCCGTCCCCAGCGCCAGAAACAGAATGCGCCCGTCCATGTTCTCAAAGAGGGCCGTTTTAAACGGCCGCCAGCGCTTCTCAGCGCCTTTCCCCGCCATGAGGTCGAAGTTGGGCGCCGCCCTGTCCCACTTTTCCTGTGTCGAGAGATCCATCACTAAATCCCTTTGGACGGGCAGCGCACGCCGCGCAGCGCGGTGTTCATCACCCAGATAATCACAATGGCTAACAAACCACAAACACCGCCTGTTAGTGCACCTGACGACCCACTAACCGGCGCCATCGCAGCCCACATACCGACAACCATACCGCTAAGCATCCCGGCAAACATCGTTGGCAGCATGACCTCCATGGCACCAAATAGCGCGCCAAATGGCAACCAGAGAACAGTACCTACAGCCATACCAAGTAGCATAGCCAACACCATCGCCAGAAACATATTCCAACTTTCAGCAACCACTATTGAGGCGAACCAACCAACGACGATACCGACCACAATATTGCTGAACAGATCACCCAAAACAAAATACAATCGCGAATCCATCGGCTGGCTCCCCCAATAAAGCCCAAATGCACCATACCGAACTAGGTCAAACCGCCCATGTCGAAGTAATCTCGCCAGGCCCTAATCTTACTATCGTGAAGCTCGAACACGCCCATCACAGGCAGATCTACCCGTTTATCACCTATTTGCAAGATATCGGTACGCTCGTTCATGACAACACCGCCTGAGCCCTGCACCTGATTGTGTACGACAAATTTGATCTCCGTCACAGTCCCCATAAAGCCATCAATGAATTCGCGAATCGCCGTCCTACCAACGTGAGGCGGCCCCATCGGCACATTGGCATAGACCGCATCTTCAGTGAAATACTCCATGACCGCCTCAATATCGAGAGAGTTCCACGCTTGCATAAAGTCATGGACAATGTCTGAGTCGCTGGCCATTTTGACCTCCTTCAGTGCTACCTAGGACTGTGCATTCTTGCGAAATCCGCGGTCAATGTCGACACCGCCTCCGTGGTAACCGCAGGACGCTAAAAATAATCTCCAGCGGGTTCCGAGTGGGATAGAATCTGGACAGGATGACTACTGGAACAACCACTTATGAGTGAAAAGCCCGCGGCGACATGGCAACCACTGTCCGGCCTGACAATCATCGACTTTTCGATGCTGCTGCCGGGGCCATTGACAACGCTCATTTTTGCCGATCTCGGTGCCGACGTCATCAAGGTAGAGCCTCCTAGTGGTGACTACGCACGAGGCATGGGCAGTCATTTATTTCAGGGCGCCAACCGTAATAAGCGCAGCTTGGTGCTGGATTTGAAGTCGCCCCGTGCGCACGTCGTGGTCGAGCGGCTGGCATGCCACGGCGATGTCGTCATAGAGGGATTCAGGCCACAAGTCGCCGAACGCCTGGGTATCGGGGCCAGGACATTACAAACAATAAATCCACAACTGATCTACTGCTCAATCTCCGGGTTTGGGCAGACAGGTCCCATGCGGCATCACCCCGGCCACGACCTTGCCTATCTCGCGATGGCAGGATCTCTATCGCAGAGCGGACACTGGCGGGAGCCATCGCGACGCTCCTCCACTCCGGTGGCTGACATGGCCGGCGGTCACCACGCCGCAATTGCAATTCTTGCCGCCCTATGGAATCGAGAGAAGGACAGTGTCGCGCCTGTGATCGACATCAGCTTGTACGAGTCCATGCTCTATATGAACGCCATTCGCTTCGGATTTGAGCAAGATGAACCCACGCGTGATCACCTCTATCCAACCAATGATCTTTTCACCACCCGCGACGGCGAGCAAATAGCGCTCACCATTGTGGAAGAAAAATTCTGGCACAACTTCGTGCAGGCAGTGGGGGCCCTTCATCCAGAATTCCAAGCTGAGGTATACAACACTGAGGCAGGGCGCCGTCGCCAGGGAGATAAACTGATGGCAGAATTGGACGGGCTTTTTGCCAGCAATACTGCAGAACATTGGCTGAGTTTGTTCGAAGCTAACGACGTGCCGGCCACATTGTGCATCTCCACAGGACAAGCACTGCGAACCGCTCAGAGCTTGTCTCGGGCCATGCATTTGAATACCGCACACGGGCCGGTGCTGCCCTTCACCGCGTTAGTCTCAGGCTGCAGAACGCACGCAAACCAATCGGCGCCTCCTGCAGCCGGAGAACACAGTGAGGCGGTACTGGGTGAGTTGGGCTTTGACAGCACGGACATACACCGCCTGGTGGCTGACGGCGCCATCGTCACCAGCCAGGAGTGAACGCGCCGATGATAAGAGAGATCGCACAAGAGCATCTGGACCTCAGGGATTTCGTGCGCGAAGGCGACACCGTCACCTGGGGACAGGCCTGTGCAGAACCGCTATGCCTTACAGAAAAGCTACTGCCAACATGCCTAGACATCGGCCATTTTAGGGTGTTCGTGGGGCTAACACTGTCACAGACACTGCGACCCCAGTATCTCGCGGCAATCGATGTGATGAGCTACGGATCGCTGGGCACCGCGGCACGACTGGGAACGGAACTACAGATTCTGCCCTGTAACTACTCCGCCCTGCCCCGCCTTATAGCAAACAGGACACTGCCAATCGATACCGTATTAGTGCAACTCAGTCCACGAGGACCGGACGGACATTACAGTCTCGGGTTCGCCAGCGATTACCTTATACCTGCAATGCGGGCCGCACGCGTGGTTATCGGCGAAGTCAATGACCGAGTCCCCTGCACCACATTGGCGCAACCGCTGGATGAATCCCTGTTGGACGTGGTCGTGCACTGCTCGAGACAACCGCTCTACACATCCGGCAGTATACCGGGCAGTATCGAGCAGACCATCGCCACCCTGCTTCAAGATGTTATTGAGGACGGCTCGGTAATCCAATACGGCATAGGCAGTGTTCCATCCGCCATTCTTGCTGCACTGTCGGGGCATAAAGCACTGGGTATTCATTCGGGTATGCTGACCGACGATATCATTCCGCTCATGGAGTCAGGTGCTTTGACCAACGAGACTAACAAAGTACGTGCAGGCAGAAGCATAGGGGCATTGGCAATCGGCAGCGAGCGACTTAGCAGAGCACTGCATCTGAACCCTGACATAGAACTGCACCCGGTAACAACTACTCATGATTGTGCATCACTGGCAAGACAAGACCGCTTGGTTGCAATTAACTCTGCCGTTGAAATCGATCTTTACGGTCAAGTCAATGCGGAGATGGTCGGCAGACGCTATCTGGGTGCGGTAGGAGGTCAAGTGGACTTCATGCATGCTGCCTCAACTCAAGAGCGTGGACTATCCATCATCGCGATGCCCGCAACGGCTGGCAAAGACAAGCGCAGCCGAATCGTCAGTCAACTGAGCGCACCAATTGTGACTACTGCGAAGTCAGACGTGGATATTGTTGCCACCGAATACGGCATCGCGGACCTGCGGGGGAAAACCATCGTTCAGCGTGCGAGAGCCATCAGTGCGCTTGCTGCACCCCAACACCGCGATGAGCTTGTGCACATCGCCGGCC
>JABSPW010000206.1 GCA_013214285.1 Halioglobus sp.
CTCTCTGCTGGTGACTGTCGACACTCACAAACTGTTCCAGTGCAGACAAGGGACCGCGCCGAATGGTCTCGTAAACCTTGGTGACCTCCCGCGCCAGGACCGCTTCCCGCTGCGTACCAAATACCTCAACCATCGCCCGCAGTGAGGCCCTGACACGGTGGGGTGCCTCGTAGAACACCACAGTCACAGGCGACGATGCCAACTCGATCAAGCGATTTTTGCGCGCTACTTGCTTCGCCGGCAGAAAACCTTCAAACAGAAAACGGTCAGTCGGCAAACCGGAGGCACTCAGCGCGGCGATCACGGCACAGGCTCCAGGCACAGGAGATACCCTTAGACCACGGTCCTGCACAAAGCGCACCAGGCGGTAGCCGGGGTCAGAAATCAGGGGCGTGCCGGCATCCGTTATCAGAGCAACGGCTCCGCCTGCAGCGAGACAATCACCGATCTTTTGCAGCCCGCTCGGGGCACTGTGATCGTGGTAGGCAATCAGCGGGGTGTCGATCGCGAAAGCGTTCAAGAGACGCTGACTGTGACGCGTGTCTTCCGCTGCAATCAGATCAACCTCGCGCAAGACCTGCAGGGCGCGTTGCGACAGATCCGCCAGATTACCGATGGGAGTCGCCACAATATACAGACCCGATTCCACGTTTTCCCCTTATAATGGTAGCCTGCCGAATGACACGCTCGTACCAGGGCACTGAGCATAGCATGAGAGATTCAAACACCGCGCTGATCGCATCGCTATGGTTTACCCTACTGTTATCGGGCTGCGCCAGCACAACGGAAAGACCGGCGCCCGAGCCAGCTAACGAAGCACCCGCAGCAGAGCAACCCGCAGCAGAAAATGACCTTGCCGCGACCCTGCCGCAAAGCCGTTACACGGATCGATTCAACCGCGTAGAGGCGTCGCTGGCACGCTTCCAGTGGATGCAGGCGCGAGTCCAATTGCACCAGCTGCCCGAGGACCTGAACACCGACGATCAGATCTATGCAGCCTATCTCGACGCCCGCATCGACTACATCCGCGGAGAGCAAACGGCAGCGCTTGCGCAGCTGGACCGGTTGAGCCTGATCAACGCGCATCCAGCCCTACGTTATCGCGTCCTCAGTTTTAAGCACTACATGCTCGAGATGCAGGGTAACTGGCTCAGTGCCGCACAGCTCGCTGACCAGATTCTCGCGGGCGCACCACGCGATACGGAAGCCGCCTGGAAGCGTAACATCTGGCTCAACCTGGAGCGCACCGATAGGAGCCAGCTGCTGGCTGCGCAAGCCACCGCAATCGACCCGCACTGGCGCGCTTGGTTGGACCTCGCCCTTATCTGCCGAGCATCCGGATACAGCCCGGCGTCACAGCTGGCTAGCTGGCGCACCAACAACCTCGGCCACGCCGCCGCCAATCCATTACCCGGAGGCCTGGACTACCAAATGTCGGCGGGCAGTCAACGACAGACAGTCGCCCTGATGCTGCCTTTGAGCGGCAAACTCCAAGCTGCGGGCAACGCGGTATTGAATGGCTTCCTGGCGGCCTACTATGCGCACCGCAGTGAAGGTAACGTGCAGAATGAATTGTTGGTGCTGGACGTCACTGCATTTACATCAGCCAGTGTCGCTTACAACGCGGCAGTTGCGCAAGGCGCGACTCTGGTGATCGGACCGCTCACCAAAGATGGGCTGGCAGACGTAGCCACCCAGCTACAAAGGCCCGTACCCATCCTTGCGCTAAACCACATCGATCAGGTGCTGCCCGCCGAGGACAGCAGTGCGCTGGTGCAACTGTCATTGTCACCCGAGGACGAAGCCATCAGCATGACCCATCTTGCCTTTGGCACTGGCGCGCGCCGGGCCCTAATGCTGGCGCCCGCCACGGACTGGGGCCGCAACATCAGTGATGTCGTCGCCAGACAATGGTCTGAACTGGGCGGCAGTGTGATAGGCTCGGCAACCTATTCCTCTTATGACGACTATTCGAGCAGCGTAAAATCTGTCCTTGCTCTGCCGTCCAGTGAACAGCGCGCGCAAGAACTGCGCAAGATATTCGGCAAGAACATCGAATTCACACCGCGCAGACGGCACGATGCCGACGTGGTATTTCTGCTGAGTCAGCACAGTGCAGAGGCACGCTCTATCAAGCCATTGCTGGCGTTCCATTACGCGGGCGACTTGCCGGTGTACGGCCTGTCAACTGTTCATAGCGGTATTCCCGGAGGACGCAATCAGGATTTGAATGGCATATACCTAGTGGAGACGCCCTGGTTGCTGGGCGCGAATCCTGGCCTTCGCGTGACGCTCGCGGCGGGAGACCTGGGTGAGAACTACACCCGCCTGCATGCACTGGGCGCCGACGCCTATCTCGTCCAGTCCGGCTTTTCGCGCCTGCAGAGTGGTGCTGACGCAGTATTTCGGGGCAATACTGGCCTACTGACTATGGACCCCAGCCTGACAATACACCGTGAGCTGTCCCTGGCTACTTTTGATGACGGCGAACTGAAAGCGCCCTAGTTATACTCAGCGCCTCCGAGCATTCATCAACCTAACTCTGGACACTGTCGATTTTGTGCAGCAATCGCTGATCGCACCCGGCACCCACCATGCGCTCGCTTGGTAACGCCTTTGAAGACAGAGCGGCCCGTCTACTCAAAACCAAGGGGCTAGCACTCTTGGCACGGAACTTTCGCGGCAAGCCAGGGGAGATCGATATTATTGCACGAGAGGGAAACCAATTGGTGTTTGTCGAAGTTCGTTTTCGAAGTCACTACCGATTCGCCGGTGCAGCCGCATCAATCAATACACAAAAACAACAACGCATCATTCGCACAGCACAGTTGTTCTTGCAGCAGCACCCCAGATTCGCCACTATGCCCTGTCGATTTGACGTGATCGCCTTCGAGCCCCCACAATCCGGGGGTAGCTGGCGGGCTCGCTGGATCCGAGCGGCCTTCACTGCGTGACAATTGACTACGCTGACACAATGTATGGACCACTATAGATTGATTGCCAAGCACTTTCAGGACACTGTAGAGACTGTCACCATGTCCGTGGACGGCATTGCAGAAGGCATCACACAGGGCAGCGAAATGATGGCGAAGTCCCTGTTGATGGAGCGCAAGATCGTCGCCTGTGGTAATGGCGTAGACGCTACACTTGCCCAGTTGCTCACCTGCCACTTGCTCGACCGTTTCGAGGCAGACCGGCCCGCCCTGCCCGCGTTAACCCTGACCGCCGATCCAGCTTGTCTGACCGCAATTGCCGGATCCGATGGGTTCGATGATATCTATTCCCGCCAGTTACAGGCAATGGGCCAGGACGGTGATGTGTTGCTGTGCATCAGCACAATAGAATTCGCCGACAACCTCATGCGCACGATTGGTTGCGCGAAAGAACGCAACATTGCGGTCATCGCGCTCACCTCTGCGGGCAACACCGCACTCTACAACACCCTCGAGGCTTCCGACGTGCTGATTCAAGCTAACGCATCACGGCGAGCACATTTGGTAGAGTTGTTCACCATGGTGATTCACAGCCTCTGCGGACTGATCGACCAGCGCCTATTTGGCAGCTACAGCCAGGGATAAATCCATGCAACGTTTTTGCAACACGTGCCTTGCCATCAGCTTCGCTCTGCTGTCGGGTTGCGGTAGCCTTTTGTCCAGCATGGGCATGGGCACGATTGAAGATCATCCCGCGGAGCGCACCCTGGCCCAGGTCCTCGAGGACGACAATATCGAAACCAAGGCCATGGTCAATATCCACGCGGAAAACGACGCCTACCATCAGGCCCACCTCGTCATCGTCAGCTACAACGGTTATGTTCTGCTGGCAGGACAGGTCGCCGATGAGGCATTAAAAAAGGGTGCCACTGAGGTTATCCGCAAGATCAAAGGCGTGCGCAGAATATACAATGAGCTGGAAATAGGGCCTCCCACAAACGCGATAACGCGTAGCAATGACACCTGGCTCACCACGAAGATTAAGTCGTATCTGATCGGCGACAGTGCCATCAATGGCATGCAAGTGAAAATCGTTACCGAAAACGGCGTTGTCTACCTGATGGGCCTGGTCGAAAAAAAAGATGCCGGCCACATCACCGACGTGGCCGCCACCACGTCAGGTGTGACGCGAGTGGTCAGGCTGTTTGAGTTCCCTGATCAGTAGCGGCGGGGTTACAGCGCTCTTGGCTTACTTCACAATCTTGAGGGCAGGCCGTTTCTCTGCCTTGCGAGGACTCGG
>JABSPW010000018.1 GCA_013214285.1 Halioglobus sp.
TGGCGATTTCACTTCCTCGAATTTAAGCCCCGCGTTTCGCGTTAGCCGGTCAAGGTATTTCTCTCCCATGGCTGCAGCGGGTGTCCAGAAGCCGCCGCCCACGTTCAAAACATCCTGTGCCAGGCACGCAGCTGCTTCTCCCAGCATTCTGGAGGTCGAGCCGTAACCGGGGTCCAGATCGCCACTGACTCTTATGGCGATATCTTTATCCCGGTCCGTTGGGTCCATGGCCAGAAAAAAGACCTCGTAGAAGCCCGCTTCTCGTTGCTCCCTGCTGGGACCTTCGCCGGGTAGAGGAAGTAAGCGTTGCAGGAGTTGACGCGTGGCTCCCACTGTCAGGAGAACCATGCCCATTCCAGCGGCTGCACTGGCGAGAGTGGCCTTGGTGCGTGAATTATTTAGCGACGCCTCGTCGTAGCGAAAGTCGGGCCCCCAGGCGAAATCCAGTAGGGCATTGGTCCGACGGACTACCCGGGTGTTGATGGCAGCCATCATGAAGGGTGAGGTCCATTGGTCGAAATCCGCATCATAAACCGGACCGCGCTGATCGGCACCATCCTGCCCTGGGTTGACGCCAACAGGGTACAATGCATAGGGTGTAGCCGCTTGTTTCATAACGGCCGGGTTGTCACGGGCCTCCTCCATCATGTTAATGATGCTGGCGGCGGTGCCGCCACTGAACGCGCCTAATGACTTGCCCGTTCGGCCCTTCACTCGCTGCGCATAGTGGCCATGTCGCGTGCGCATCAACTGCTGTACATGCCAGACACCGACGTCGAAGGGTACTGAATCGAAGCCGCAGGTATGCAGTATGCGGGCGCCGCTTGCTTCCGCAGCTTTCTGGTAGTCCGCGATCATTTCGATCATCCAATGGACTTCTCCAGTGAGATCACAGTAATGTGTGCCTGTGTCGACGCAGGCGGCCACCAACGGCGTACCATATTTAGCATAGGGTCCTACCGTCGTACAGATAACCTGCGCGCGCTGTACCATGTCCGTCAGGCTGGCGGCATCATGACTTTCTGCCACGATGATAGTTAATTGTTCTCGTTGCGCCTCATGTAGGCTGCGCCGAACGGCTTCGAGCTTGTCGCGGTTGCGCCCCGCGATAGCCCAGCGCAGTTGTCCTCCCACGCCATATGTTTCGGCCAGGTATTCCACCACCAGTTTGCCGGTGAAACCGGTGGCGCCCCAAACAATGACATCAAATTCACGTTCTGACATGGCGATCTCCTAGTAAATGCCGTGCATCATTTTTTTTAGTAGCGGCGAGACGAGCAACAGCAAAGTACCCACCCCCAATCCCAGATAGAGCAGTCCGACAAACAGTTCAGTGTAGGACGCCAGTGCGGCACCGATATCTGTGACCGTGCCATGGGTCGTATCAATAGCGGCCAGCTGGGCCAGTTGTACCGCAACAAATTCGGAGTAAGCAGTCGCCAGGAACCAGGCGCCCATCATGACACCTACAACGCTCGGCACTGACAATTTGGTGACTGCGGATAGTCCAACTGGCGACAGACACAACTCTCCCGTCGTGTGTAAAAGGTACGCTAGCACCATCCAGTAGCCGACTACCATACCCGCTTCATTCGGACAGGCCGCACCAAGCACTAGCGCGCCAAACCCCAGCCCCGCCTGGACAATACCCAGAGCGAACTTGACAGGCGTACTGGGCTCCTGATCACGACGCCCTAGCGCGGTCCAAAGCCAGGCAAACAGCGGGGCGAAAAGGAAGATGAACAGGGCATTGAGGGAACCGAACTGAGAGGCCGTTAGCTCGATGCCGAAGATGCTGCGGTCCAGCACCCGGTCTGCGTAAAGGGTCATGGAGGCTGCGCCTTGCTCAAAGAGTGCCCAGAAAACGACGCTAAAGAGGGTCAGAATTACCAGCGCCATCATGCGATCGCGTTCGATGGGGTCACAGTAAAAAAAAATAAACCAGCAGAGACCTAGCAGTACCGCCAGTGACAGCAAGTTGAGGGTAAAACCCACGGCGCCGTTAAACTGCAACATAAACCAGACGAGGCACGCGCCGGCCAGTCCACCGAGGTAGATGCTCCATTCCCTATTCAGGCCGATTACCGTCTTTTCTGCAAGAACGCTTTTGTCTTTTGGTTCGGCGAGACCGTAAAGATACCGCTGCCCTCGCAGAAAAGTGACCAGACCAATTACCATCCCGATGCCCGCCAGGCCGAAACCATAGCGCCAACCATAAGTCTCTCCGAGGTAGCCACACAATAGTGTCGCCGTGAACGCGCCGATATTAATCCCCATGTAAAAAATGGTGAAGCCGCCATCACGCCTAGGGTCGTCCTGGTCATAAAGCCGGCCAACAATAGTGGAGATATTGGGTTTTAGAAAACCTACACCTATAACGATCAATGCCAACGACAAGTAGAATACTTGCAGAGCGGCGTCATCACGGATCACTTCGTTACCGGCATATTGGGCTGGTACGCCCTCGATAGCCATACCCAAGTGACCCAGTGCGAGCAGCACACCGCCGAATACCACGGCTTTGCGCATACCCAGGTAGCGGTCGGCTAGTAAGCCGCCGATGACGGGCATTGCATACACTAGAGCAGCGTAGCCGCCGAGCACCTCCAGGCCCTGACTATCGCTGAATAAATGGTACTTAGTGAGATACAGTAGCAACAGGTATTTCATTCCGTAAAATGAAAATCGTTCCCACAGTTCTGTAGCGAAACAGACAAAAAGCCCGCGAGGATGTCCGAGAAAACCTGCGCCTCTTTCGGTAGTGCTGACAGTTATCATGTGATTCAGTCGCCCATGCCCATGTTGGGATATTGGCTGGCCACCTATTATAGAGCCTGGACCGTCAGCCGCACGCTCAATTCTGTATCGGGATTTTTGCGTGCGAGCAGCGCGTCAACAGGGTATGCTTGCGCAGTTTATATCAACTGCACCTCGCATGACTGCTGCTCAGACGAACCAGCCCCGATTGGCCAGGATTGTGAATAGACTCTGTTTGGCAGTGCTTTTTTACCTCCTGGTGGCCTGCGGTGATGCGCCCTTAAACAATCCGCACCCTCACCACCCTGAAGATGCGATGGTGTACCAGAGCTTCATGCAGTCGATACCTAAGCACCTGGATCCGGCGCAATCTTGGGCAGTTAATGAAGCCATCTACATCAGCCAGATCTACGAGCCGCCATTGGGTTACCACTTCCTAAAGCGTCCTTTCGAGCTCATACCCACCGCCCTTGAATCCATGCCCGAGATTTCCTATCTGGATGCCGACGGTAATGCAGTGGTGGAAGATGACGAGGCGCTTGCCTTTACGCGCTATACACTGCGACTCCGTGACGATTTACTGTATCAGCCGCACCCTGCTTTTGCCCTGGACAAGGCGGGGCAGCCGCTATATCTGTTCAAGACTGCGCAGGAGGGGAGACGCTACCGGCAGATTCCAGATTTTCCGGAGACAGGATACCGGCCCGTGTATGCCAACGATTATGTCTATGGCATCAAACGCTTGGCAGATCCGGTTATAGCTTCGCCCATGCTCGGCTTCATGTCCCAATATATTCAGGGAATGACAGAGTTCAGTGCCATGTTGCCTGGGCCTCCTCGTAAGGGCTGGCTGAACCTAGACGATTTTCATATGGAGGGGCTGGAAGTGCTCGATGACCGCACACTGACTATCACCCTCAATGGGCGTTATCCCCAGTTCCCGTTCTGGCTGGCGATGCATTTTTTTTCGCCAATCGCGCCGGAGGTGGACCGTTTTTACCACAACCCGGGGTTTGTCGATCGTAACCTGACTCTGGACTGGTGGCCCGTGGGCTCCGGGCCTTTTATGATGGTTGAGAATAACCCTAACAAGGAGATCGTGCTCGAGAGAAATCCCAACTACCGTGAGGATTTTTTTCCAGAGGAGGGTGAGCCGGGTGATCAAGAGGCGGGCTATCTAGACGATGCCGGCAAGCGATTACCTTTTCTGGATAGGGCAGTCTTTACACTGGAAAAACAGCCGCTGTCTTACTGGACGAAGTTTTTACAGGGGTATTTCGATCGCTCTGGAGAAACACAAGGTTATCCCTTGGGTCTTTTTGATCAAGCATTCACAGTGAGCCCAGACGGCGTTTCGGTTGATTCGGAATTAGCGGATCGGGGGTTGACAATGTCGCCCAGTGTTGAACCCTCGGTTTTTTATTATGGCTTTAATATGTTAGATCCCGTTCTGGGGGGCTATACCGAGGAACGGCGTAAGCTGCGCCAGGCGCTGCAGATTGCTTTTCCGACGGAGGAATACCTCAGCATATTCTACGAGGGTAATGGTATTGTCGCGCAGAGCCCGATTCCTCCTGGCATCCCGGGGCACTTGCAGGGCAAGGCCGGTATGAATCCATATGTGTACGATTGGGTTGACGGCGAGCCGAAACGTAAGTCCCTGGAAATTGCTAAGCAGTTACTGGTGGAGGCGGGCTATCCCAACGGTCGCGATGCGCGCACCGGGGAACCCTTGAAGATTTTCCTTGATGTGCAAAGTCAGGCGGTCAATAACACCCGTAAGCGATGGATTGAGCGAGTATTTTCAGAGGTCGGTGTGCAGGTAGAGTTTCGTCCAGCAGACTTTAACCGCACGCGTGAGAAGATGCTTACCGGGAATAGCCAAATCTATTCAGCCGCCTGGGGAGCGGATTACCCAGATCCGGAGAACTTTTTGTTTCTGTTATACGGTCCGGAGAGCCCGCTGATATGCAAATGTGATGGCGCCAATTATAGCAATTACGAAAACGAGGAGTACGATGCGTTATTTCGCAGAATGCGCGTATTGCCCTCGGGTCCGGAACGTGATGCCCTGATTGACCAGATGGTGCAGCTTTACCAGCGCGATGCGGTCTGGCTGTACGCGTTTAACCCGAAGCGCATTTTCCTGAACAATCCTTGGGTTTTTAACAACAAGCGTCACGGTATATCTAATGCCACCCTGAAATATACTCGGATCGATGGGCAGCAACGGGACAAGTTGCGAACTCGCTGGAACGAGCCGACGATTTGGCCACTTCACGTTGCTCTGATTCTGTTAATCGCACTAATAGCGCCAGGAGTTGTCGCCTATCGTCGCCGCCGCAGTGCCACCGCCCGGCAGGGGAGGGTATAGGGTGTTAGCGTATATCGTACGACGACTTTTTTATGCCGTGCCGATACTCATTGGTGTTAATTTGTTAACGTTTATTCTGTTTTTCGTTGTGAATTCACCGGACGATATGGCCATCTCCCAGCTGGGAGCGAAGCACGTGACTCCGGAAATTGTTCAGGCGTGGAAGCAAAAAAATGGTTACGACCTGCCGTTGTTCTTTAATGCGGATGCTGGGGGCAGCGGGGCATTTACCGAGACAATTTTCTTCACCAAATCCGTGAGGTTGTTTGCTCTCGATTTTGGCCGCTCTGAAAGTGGGCGTGATATTTCCGCTGACGTATCTAACCGGATGTGGCCGAGTCTGGCGGTAGCGATCCCGAACTTTGTCATTGGTATCTGGGTCAATATCTGTGTAGCGCTGCTCGTCGTGATGTTTCATGGCACCCGTCTGGATCGTTGGGCCGTAGCCTTGTTCGTGGGACTCATGTCCATTTCCTATCTGTTTTATATAATTGGCGGGCAGTACTTGGTGGCGCGAGTCTGGAAATTAGTGCCGATCTCCGGTTTCTCGGGAGATGAGCACATATGGAAATTTCTGATACTACCGATACTAGTTGGCGTGGTGTCGGGGATTGGTTCCGGTGCCCGCTGGTACCGTACCCTTTTTCTGGAAGAAGCCAGCCAGGAATACGTTCGGACTGCGCGAGCGAAGGGAGCCGGGGAGTTGCGAATCCTCTTTCGGCATATTTTGCCTAATGCCCTAATCCCCATCTTAACGGGCATCGTGGTTGTCATTCCCGCACTGTTCATGGGAGGGCTGTTGATAGAGTCCTTCTTTAGCATTCCGGGCTTAGGCAGTTACATGCTCGATGCCATCCAGTCCCAGGACTTTGCCATTGTGCGCAGTATGGTATTCCTGGGTTCTATCCTGTATATCATCGGTTTGATACTCACCGATATCTCGTATACCTGGGCCGACCCCCGGGTGCGACTGGAGTAAGCCGTGAAGCCACTGCTGCTTTGGTCTGATGGGCTGATTTTTCTTCTAGTATTCTCCCTGATAGCGTTCTTTCTAAAGCTGGGAAGAAACCTGCAGACACAGAAGCGTTGGGGACAGGTGTTTAACACGCGGCTTGGCATGGTCACTTTTACCGTTATCGCCGTTTATGTTCTTGTTGCCTTGCTGGATTCTCTGCATTTCCGTCGCGCGTTGGAGCCAGTGGCGGGGGCGCCTGCAGGGGAGGTGTTTTACGACAACCGGGTGACCAGCGTGCTCGATCTCATGCTCGGTGGCATGGGCGACCGTTATGAGCGCACCTACTCGGCACCCTTTGCCCTGAAGTCCTTTGAAAAGCAAAACATGAAGGATGGTAGTGGGGTAGGTTACCGGGATTACCCGCTGCTGCGCCACGGCGGCCGCCACCTGGAGACTGCGGCTGACCGCGCTTCGGATATTTTCTGGAAATCTCTTTGGGGGATAGGGATGGGCTTGCTGGTTGCGCTAATAGTTGTGGGCCTACAATGGGTATTCCTGCGACGCAGTCCCTATCCCTGGCGCGCCTCCTGGCTTGCGCAGGCCATTATAATAGTGCTTGCCGTGTGGCTGGTCAGCGTGAGTAAGTATTACCATGTGTTGGGGACAGACCGAGGTGGATTGGATGTCGCTTACCAGAGCATCAAAGGAATACGTACAGGGGTATTGTTAGGCACACTAGCAACGCTGATTATGCTCCCTATCGCGGTCACCCTTGGTGTGATGGCGGGATATTTCAAGGGCTGGGTCGATGACGGGGTGCAGTACTTGTATACCACGTTGAGTTCCATACCGGGCATTTTGTTGATCGCCGCTTCAGTGTTGATGTTTCAGGTGTATATTGATCTCAACCCCGACGCTTTTTCCGTTGGTTTGGAGAAAGCGGATGCCCGTTTTCTAGCGCTTTGTTTTATCCTTGGCGTTACCAGCTGGTCTTCTCTTTGTCGACTGATTCGTGCCGAGACCCTGAAGCTTAGCCAGTTGGGTTATGTGCAGGCCGCGCACGCTTTTGGTGTCAGCCATCGTCGTGTCTTGGCGCGACACATTTTGCCCAATGTCTCGCACATCATCTTGATAACATTTGTATTGGATTTTAGTTCATTGGTGCTGGCCGAGGCGGTGTTATCGTATATCGGTGTCGGTATCGACCCATCCATGAGTAGTTGGGGGAACATGATTAATGGCGGGCGCGCAGAGCTGTCTCAAGAGCCTGTCGTGTGGTGGACCTTGTCTGGTGCCTTTTTCTTTATGGTGGTGTTGGTGCTGGCGGCCAACCTGTTTGCGGATCTGGTGCGCGACGCCTTTGACCCCCGTACTAGCCTCGGGGCGACGCATTCATGAGTGATGCTGCGGTCATTATGCAGGTCAGGGATTTGCACGTGGAAGTGGCTGAGGCACAACTCGAGATTCTCAAGGGTGTTAGCTTTGACCTGAAGGCCGGTGAAATATTTGCCCTGGTCGGCGAATCGGGGAGTGGTAAGTCCTTAACCTCACTTGCTACCATGCGTTTGCTGGCCGACGCGCTGCGCATAACCGACGGTCAGGTACGGGTTGGTGGCAGGGACCTGTTTGCGCTGTCCGAGGCGGCTATGCAAGACATACGCGGTCGGCGTGTGGCAATGATCTTTCAAAACGCCATGTCGGCCCTCAATCCGGTGCAGAAGGTCGGCGATCAGGTGGCGGAGACTTTGCGATTGCATACAGCGCTGCGAGGGGACGCATTGCGACAGCGTATAATGCAATTATTTGCAGAGGTGGGTATTCCGGACCCTGCCGTCCGCTGTCATTTCTACCCCCACCAGATGTCCGGGGGTCAGCAACAGCGGGTCATGATTGCCCTTGCGCTGGCTTGTGAGCCCGACGTATTGATCGCGGATGAGCCCACCACCGCCCTTGACGTCACCATTCAGGCCCAGGTGCTGGACCTGATACGCGACCTGACCCGAACCCGTCAACTTGCGGTGCTGTTGATCACACACGATATGGGCGTAGTCAATCAGGTTGCCGACGAGGTGGCGGTCATGTACCGCGGTGAGATCATCGAGCAGGCGGCCGCGGCCGATTTTTTCCGTAACCCGCAACAGACCTATAGCCGACGGTTACTTGATGCGTTGCCAGATCTCAGCAGCTTCAATGCGCAGGGCCGTGGGCTCAGCCTGCTGGAATTGGAAGGCGTCAAAGTACACTTCCCGATTCGAAAAGGTGTGTTGCAGCGAGTAGTAGACCATGCTCGTGCCGTCGATGGTGTGTCACTGCGTATTGCTCGCGGCGAAACCTATGCTTTGGTTGGCGAGTCTGGCAGTGGCAAGTCGACACTAGGTAGAGCCATATTGAATTTGGAACCGGTTGCCGCCGGTCGAGTGGTCTTCGATGGTGAGGAATTGCAGTCGAAGGATCGCCGAGCCATGTTGCCATTCCGGCGCCGTATCCAGGTAGTATTTCAGAATCCCTACTCATCGATGAATCCGCGTCTATCAGTAGAACTTATTATCCGCGAAGGTTTAAGCAGCTTGCGCAGAGATCTTGCACCTGCAGAGCGATCATCACGCATCGATGAGTTGCTGCAACGTGTGCAGCTTGATGCCAATATCAAACAGCGTTTCCCGCATGAGTTGTCCGGCGGTCAGCTGCAGCGCGTCGCAATTGCCCGGGCGCTGGCGGTTGAACCAGAGCTGATTATTTGTGACGAGCCGACGAGTGCCCTCGACGTCTCCATTCGGGCCGAAGTACTCGACCTTTTGAGGGCGCTGCAACGGGACTCGGGCGTATCCTACCTGTTTATTACCCACGATTTGTCCATTGTGCCCACATTAGCACATCAGGTTGGTGTGATGCGTCAGGGTGTACTGGTGGAGCAGGGTAATGCCGAACAGATACTGACGTGTCCACAGCATGCATACACGCGGGCACTGCTGGCATCAGTCCCCAAACTGGAGCACCGCTAGCGGTTGGCTTCACTGTCTTTTATGTAGGGCTAGGATATGAGACAAGGTGAACTTTGATGAATGGCGCAGAGAGCTTGTTAACCACACTGGTCAACAACGGTGTAGACGTGTGTTTCGCGAATCCCGGTACGTCGGAGATGCATTTTGTTGCAGCGCTGGATGAGGTAAAGGGGATGCGCTGCGTGCTGGGGTTATTTGAAGGCGTGCTCAGTGGCGCAGCCGATGGTTATGCGCGGATGGCGCGAAAACCCGCCGCAACGTTGTTGCATCTGGGGCCTGGTTTGGGCAATGCCCTAGCGAACGTGCACAATGCGAAGAAGGGCCACGTGCCAGTGATCAATATTGTTGGTGAGCATGCGACCTACCACGTCAAGTACGATGCCCCGCTGACAGCAGACATCGAAGCTATTGCTGCTGCCGTCTCACACTGGGTGCGCACCGCAGCCTCCCCTGAAGACATCGCACGGCATACTGCAGATGCGGTCCGCGCTGCAGGCGTTGGTCGGGTGGCGACTCTGATTCTGCCTGCGGACGTGTCCTGGGGCGACAATGCTAACGGTGCGGAAGGTGCCGTGTCGCGAGCGCCGCCAAGGCGGGTTTCCCAAGAAAGTTTGCGAGAGGTGGTGGCGAAACTGTCCTCGGGCTCGCGCTGCATGCTGATGATCGGCGGGCGCGAGGTCGATCTGCAGCGTGGCCGTTTGCTAAGTCGGATTGGCAAGGTCTGCGGTGCCCGCGTCAGTACGGACACTTTCCCTACGCGTCAGGCTCGCGGCGCTGGATCTGCCGTGTTGGAACGTTTGCCTTATCTGGCGGAGCTGGCGATTGATCACATCAAGGACCTGGATTATCTCGTACTGATTGGTGCCGCGAGACCGGTATCTTTCTTTGCTTACCCGGGGGTGACGAGCTGCATCGCCCCGCCTGATTGTGAAGAGATCTTGCTTGCGACACCCGATGACGATATCGATCAGTTGTTGGCCGACCTTGTGAATCAGTTGGGCGCTGAGGATATCGAGCCTGAAGTTCACCCTCTGGTACTACCCGAGCTGCCTACCGGGGACCTCGACGTTGCTAAAATCGGACAAGCGGTGGCTCACTACCTGCCGGAGCACGCTGTGGTCGTCGATGAGGCCAATACCTGCGGGTTGCCACCTTTTTCCGCCACCCACACGGCGCGGCCCCACGACTGGCTGGACCTGACTGGTGGTAGCATTGGGTGGGGTTTGCCGGCGGCGGTCGGTGCTGCGGTCGCCTGTGCAGACCGCAAGGTGGTGTGCCTGGAGGGTGACGGAAGCGCGATGTACACCATTCAAGCCTTATGGACCATGGCGCGTGAAAACCTGGATGTCGTAGTGGTGATTTTTGGTAACCGCAAGTACAACATATTGGAGTTAGAGTTTTCACGCACCGGCGCTCGCGGTGGCACGCCGGGACCGAAGGCTGCGAGCACTCTGGACATCGGCGGTCCTGACCTTGGATTTGCAGTGCTCGCCCGCGGTATGGGAGTGCAGGCCCACAGAGCTGACAGCGCTGAAGGTTTTAACCGGCTGTTTGCTGAGGCGATGCGCAAGAAAGGGCCATATTTGATCGAAGCGATAGTGCCGCCATTGTTCAGTGGGGCATAGTTCGTAGGGCGACCTGTTTCACTGTCCTATTGCCGATGTCGGTGATTCTCGACGCATTCTGCAGTAGAATGGCCGCCGGTTGCGGTAGGGTGTCAGTAGTACAGTCGCTCTAACCATGCGTGTTTACGGAATTACATTATGAATTATTTTAAGATTGCGCTGCTCGAGGGTGACGGCATTGGTCCGGAGATCATGCGCGAAGCGGTGAAGGTGCTGCGGCTAGTTGAGGAGCGCAATGACGTCATTTTTGAACTCACAGACGCGCCTTTTGGCGCGGGGGCCTATTTCACTTGTGGCCACCCGTTTCCAGAGGAAACTCAGGCGATCTGTGATGAGGCGGACGCGATCCTGAAAGGACCTATTGGTCTCAGTCATGAGGAATCACAAAAAATACCCGTGGATATGCAACCGGAGCGGGCTGCCTTGTTGCCGATGCGAAGGCGTTACAATACTTTCGCGAATTTTCGACCCGTGTCGTTGCCTAGGGGCTTGGCACATTTCTCTCCATTGAAACCAGAGATTATCGGCGACGGCATAGACCTTATTATAGTAAGAGAGTTGGTCGGCGGCCTCTACTTCGGTGAGAAAGAAGTCGGTGTGAATGAACAGGGCTTGCGTTATGTCAAGGAAAGCCTTGAGTATGACGAGGAGCAGATTCGACGTATCCTGCACGAAGCCTTCAAGCTGGCCATGCGGCGTAAGAAGGTGTTGCACAATATACATAAAAGCAATGTATTAAAATCCAGCGTATTGTGGAATGAGGTACTAGAGGAGGTTGCCGCTGACTACTCTGATGTGGAAGTCCGGCACATTCTGGTGGATGCGGCTGCTACCTTGCTGTGCCTCGATCCCGGGCAATTTGACGTCATGGTGATGGAAAACATGTTTGGAGATATCCTAAGCGATCAGGGTGGCGGTATTCTGGGCTCCCTAGGTTTGATGCCGTCGGCCTGCAAGGGACCTGAGAAGAGTTACTACGAACCTTCTCATGGTTCGGCCCCAGATATTGCCGGACAAAGTATTGCTAACCCATACTCTATGATCGGCTCTGTTGCCATGATGCTGGAAGATAGCTTTGCTATGACGATGGAGTCGAAAAACGTTTGGAGCGCGATGCAGAGTGTGTTTGCCGACGGTTATTCCACGCCGGATCTGTCTAAGCCAGGTGGCAGCGTGACCATGATTAAGACGGCTGAGTTTGGTGACAGGGTCATCGAATCGCTGCGAAGTATGCCGACAGGCTGAGCATTCTTTTCAGGCCTGGCCGTCAGATGCACTCGGCATCGAGACCACCTGGCCAGTGGCTGCGCGCTCGTGTAGCTGCAGGTTTACCACCCGGAGAGTGGCAAGTATCCCTGCAAATACCTGATTGGAGTGGACGCCGCGCGTTTTCGTCTCCTGGCCGTCACAGCTCCAGGTGATCACGCATTCCGTCAGTGCATTGGTGTTGCCGCCGCGGGGGATGCGTACCTCGTAATCAAGCAGCGCGGGCAATACGTACTCCATCGGAGCCATCACCGCATTTAGCGCGTTCATGAAAGCGTCGAACCCGCCATTGCCAGAACCTGCTGCTTGGTAGGTTTCACCGTCTACCTCGATACTAATGCTAACGGTAGATTTCAGGTTCAGACCACTGGTAACCGAGCAGTTGAGTAGTTTGATGTGATGATAGTTTTTACTTTCAAGCACATCGGCAATGATGAAGGGTAGGTCCTCTGGCGTGATCGTTGCCTTCGAATCACCTAGTTTGACGATCCGCGCCAGTACTTTCTGCTGGTTCTCCTCTGACAAGCTTAACCCGAGGGCCTCCAGGTTCTTCGCGAGCGAAGCTTTGCCGCTCATCTTGCCGAGTGCATAGGTGTGTGAGCGAGAGAATCGTTCCGGACAGAGGCGGGTCTTGTACAATCCACCCTTGTGATCGCCATCAGCGTGAATGCCTGCGGTCTGAGTAAAAACATCGGCACCTACGATGGGAGCATTGGCTGGTACGCGCTTACCCGAAAATGACTCCACCATGTTGCTTAGCTGGACGATGTAACTTTCATCGATGGACAGGTCTACCGCCAGTTTGTCCCGCAGTACGACTGCGATTTCTGCCAGTGATGCATTGCCCGCTCTTTCTCCCATGCAGTTGACGGTACAGTGAACGGAACTGACCCCAGCGCGCACGGCTGCCATGACATTAGCTGTGGCCAGGCCGTAGTCGTTGTGGGGATGGAAGTCAAATAACTGATCTGGGTAGCGTTCGGACATGTCACTGAAACTATCAAACACTTCTTCGGGGGACATAACGCCCAGAGTGTCCGGCAGCATGAAATGTCGAATTCCGCTATTCGTCAGCTGATCCATCATGTTGAATACGTAGTCGCGGCTGTCACGGTATCCGTTAGACCAGTCCTCAAGGTAGGCATTGACCTGCAGGTTGTGCGCCAGAGCATAGTCAACGGTGCGGCGAATTTCACAGACGTGCTGATCTAGAGTTTTGTTCAGTTGCTCATGGCAGTGCTTTTCACTGCCTTTGGTCAGCAGATTCACCACCTGGCCTCCAGTTTGCTGAATCCAGTCGACGCTTTTGTTGTAATCGACAAAACCCAGCACCTCAATGCGATCACCGAGACCATGCTCCCGCGCCCATTGAATAATGTTGCTGACCGCCGCTTTCTCGCCTTCTGAGACCCGGGCGGAGGCGACCTCAATACGATCCACGCACAATTGTTGCAATAGCGCTTTCGCTAGATTGACCTTTTCTTCGGGCGAGTAGGAAACGCCCTGGGTCTGCTCTCCGTCTCGCAAGGTGGTATCCATCAGTTGAACTTTTCTTGGTGTACCGCGCATGATCATTTGCCAAAAATATCGTGACCGAGGGTGGCTACCGGTAATTATCTCGTGAACGAGGCGCGTTGTACAATGCAGTGGCCCTGTAAGGCCAAGGCCCGGTAGACCCAGTGCGTCCTGCCTGGCCACCGGGCAGATTCATAACAGTAATGGGGAATAGGTGGCGGCGGAGTGTGATGGTGCAAATAACCAGCATTCCAGCGCGTATCGAACCATGGAAAGGTGTGCGCCGAAGGCGGTTCGGTGCATTAATTTCTCATCAAACATAATGCCGTCCCCTGGGGCAAAATGGGGAACTACCAGTGAGTGCGCATCGATCAATGGCTGAACCAGATTGAGAGCGTTTTCCGATGCTCCCAGGTCGGGCGGTATATGGTATATCTGCTCGAGACGCGCCGGGATAATTTCCATCCCTGCCGCGGGGGTCGAGCCGCCGCATTCGGAGAGGGCGATCCAAATGTTCATTGACCTGACGTCCTTCCCCAAGAAGCTACCGTCCTGGTGCCAGCCTGTAGGCTTGCTACGAGGTTGGATGGATCGCAGTGTGCTTTTCTGCAAGGAAATAGCCGGGCGCTCCCCGAAATGTTCGCTTATCGTGGAGGGCACTTTGGTCGTTTCTAGGAAATGCAAGGTTTGCTTCAATCCCAGCGGTGAGTCGGCCAGCCAATTCCCGCCATTTCTTTCAATGCGTGATCGCAAGGCACGCAGCTTGGGGGCCTTCCCGTCAAATGGCATATACCAACCATACCGGTCGTGCTCGCCCGATTCACTGAGTTTTTTTACCTTGTCTTGCATTTCACGCGTTGCGGCAACCTGTTCTGGAGTGAACAGGTTTCTGATGATCAGTGCACCGTGATGAGCGATAGCGCCCCCCAGTATGGTTGCGGAAAGACCCACGGCAGAGATTTCAGGGAGCGCACGAGTAATGTGGGGGAAGGGGTCGGAATACGGGGGAGGCCAGTCCGAGCGGCCTGTTGATGACAGATGCGCTAGGCCCTCGGAGAAGCGCCTATCCCGCTCTTCGATCGCATTTACTATGTCTTGGGGAATTGCGATGGCTGGCTCGGATTCACTGCGTAGCGCCTGTTGAACACCTTCTCCATTCGCAGATTGGTGGCCATAGCCACGGAACCAATTTCTCAATAGTTTACGCATAGCGTGGGAGGGTCACCCTCCGGCTCTCAGGAAGATAAGTGATATCGATCATAGTCTGGCCAGTATCTATTCACAAGCACGGCCCGTGTGCATGATTTTGACAGAGAAAGACGATTGCGATAGCGTGACGCCCGCCATAAGCATAAAATACCAGCAGCAAAGCCAAAGGTTGACGTTGGATGTTTTCAGGGAAGGTTTCGAACAACATGCTTTTCTACTACCACACCGATACGGCCGTGTGTGCTCCGGTCGAACATATCTAATGGCGATGTTGATTAGTGACCTTTTTTTGTTGTGACCGAGAAAGATAGCCGTCACAAGGGAGGAGTGGAGGCGCGTAGAAAGCGTTTTGCATTGGCGATGCGCGGGCTATATGAGTTTTTGTCATTGCCTGCTGTCACCTATTTTCTTTTGGGTGGCCCGCGGATTAGCCAGTGGTACGGCCTTGGTTGGTGGTCCAAGCTCGGCCTTGTGTATCGCATGTACCGCAACACGAAAAGAATCGAGACGGGGACATCCTTTCGGGCCCATGTCGCCATGGCATCAAAGATTTTCGCAATACCGCCAAAGACTGAGGGTGTCATTGTGGAGTGTGGATGCTGGAAAGGTGGGACGACAGCAAACCTGTCACTTGTCGCCAAAATTGTGAAGAGACGATTAATCGTATACGACTCTTTTGAGGGTCTTCCAGAGCCTGCGCAAGGTGATCGTTGGGCGCATGGCTTTGGTACAGGCGCATACAAAGGAGAACTCGAAGAGGTGCGCGCGAACGTCACCCGCTATGGCTCAGTCAGTAGCTGCGAATTCCGCAAGGGTTGGTTCAGCGATACAATCAAGCACCACGAAGAGCCCGTGGTAGCGGCTTTTATCGATGTCGATTATCAGGATTCACTTCACGACTGCATACGCCACCTTTGGCCGAACTTGATAGAGCGTGGCTGGCTCTTCATTGATGAGTACAGCCGTCTTGATTATTGCGCCCTGTTCTTTTCCGAGTGGTGGTGGGCACACTACTTTGATCGACCACCGCCTGGACTGATGGGTGCCGGGTCAGGTATTGGCGTGGGACACTATTTTACAGGTCCGTTGCGCGAACGAACCGTCTACCAGGCACCGAGCAGTGTTGGCATGACACGTAAGGACTTCTATGGCATGTGGGACTTTGTCCCCGAGGAAGCGGGCATGGAGGCGCGTCCCTATGGGCGTGACGCTTGGACCAGTACTGCTCGCCTGCCGGAGGAGGTAGCGCCTGAGCAACTGGCAAAGGTGCTGCAACAGCAACAGTCGCAAGAGGGCAGCTAAACCGGCGTCTTTTTGCCCCAATTTTGCAACATGCCGCTCCCGTTTGCGCAGCATGTGATTATCTCCGTCCTCGCTGCAGTAAGCGAAAGAACGGGTAGGAAGGGTCATCCGCGCCCGGCCGGCCAAAATGGGAACCCTCAAGCATGGGGTGATCGAGACAAACGACGGATGGATCGCTACAGGTCGCCCAGTCCGCAACGACTGTTCGCTCGCTGTATCGCCAGACGCCCTTTCGCTTTTCGTACTTGTCGAAATAACGGCCCCCTATTAGCAGGTCTACCATCCTGCCTTCTATGGCCGCCTGGTGGAACGCCAAGACGTACACTTCGCCCTCGCCGTAGTCGTCCTCTACTGCGATATTTAGCGTGGTAATGTTGTGATGTAAGATATTCATAGGCGCCTGGATTGCTGGCAGTTGCTCAATGAACTCGACTGCTGGGCCTTTGAAAAATGTGCCGTGATCGTCGCTTGCATCGTCATGGTACAGCGTGCGCAGGAGATCGTAATCGCGCCGGTCCATGGCGTTGCAATAGGTGTGCACTAGCTCAGTGATTTCCTGTTTGTCTAGCAAAACTTGAAGGCGATCAGACAAGGTATTCTTCCTCCGCACCAATAGCGCTTTGTCAGGCGTAAACGAGCGCGTTTAAGGGGTGAAAGGCCCGCGTAACACGCGTTGATAGGCCGCAACGGTGTCCGCTAGCCCCAGGCGAAGGGCATCGACGGTTAGCGCGTGGCCGATGGACACCTCTAGTAGGCCGGGCACCGTGGCAAAGCGCGGTAGGTTAAGTAGATCCAGATCATGCCCCGCATTGAGCCCGAGGTTTTCCTCGGCGGCCACGTCTGAAGCATGTAAAAACCGTGCGAAGACGGTGTCCACGTTCTTCCCCTCCCGGTGTGCGCGGGCATAGGTTTCAGTGTACAGCTCAATGCGGTCACTGCCAGTCTGGGCTGCCAGGCGGATCTGCTCTGGGTCTGGATCCATGAACAGGCTGGTGCGAATGCCCAGTGATTGCAATTCTGCGACAATGGGCGCGACGCGGTCCCCATCGCGTTTCAGATCAAAGCCGTGATCCGAGGTGAGTTGGCTGTCGCCATCGGGTACCAGGGTGCACTGGGATGGACGTAGCGTCTTGACCAACGACATGAAACCTGGATAGTCGTCAACTCCAGTGCGGCCGCTCGCCCGGGGCCCCGAGAAAGGATTGCCTTCGATATTAAGCTCGACTGCCAAGTGGCTGGCAAGATCGAAGCAGTCACTGGCGCGGATGTGTCGCTGATCGGGTCTGGGATGGACTGTAATGCCGTTGGCTCCCGCGTCGACGCACATCTGTGCATGCTGAATAATGTCGGGGTTAGTCGTGTCTCGGGAGTTGCGGATTAGAGCAATCTTATTCAGGTTAATGCTTAGCGCGATCATTGGGGTTGTTGGCGCACAATCGTAGTGATCACAACGGGCTCTTTGGGCACGTCTCTCATCCCACCTGCCTGACCTGTATCCGCGGTGGCTATAAAGTCCACGATCTCCATTCCGTCTAATACTTCCCCGAAAACTGTATATCCCTCGCGTCCCGGTGCCCAATCCAATTGCAGATTGGAGCGTTGATTGATGAAAAACTGCGCTGTGGCAGAGTTTGGATCGTTCGTGCGCGCCATGGCAATGGTGCCTCGGGTGTTGTGCACCCGATTTTTAGATTCATTGATGATGGGGTCGTTGGTTTTCTTTTGTTGCAATGCTTCGTTAAAGCCTCCTCCCTGAATCATGAAGTTCGGGATGACCCGATGAAATATGGTCCCGTTGTAGAAGCCCGCGTCTACATAGGCTAAAAAATTGGCGACGGTGACGGGAGATTTTTCTGCGAAAAGCTCGATGCTGATGTCACCCTCGCTAGTCCGCATGATGACCACTGGATTCTTGGTGGGTGTCACCCCAACTGCTTGCTCTTCCGCCATTCCAGAAGCGGGCAACAACAGGACGAGACACAGTGTGAGTAGTTTCACCATTTTTCCTTCCTTTACCAGTTCGATGTTTTGCGTCGCTTGGGTACAAGCCGGGGTGCCACCAGGGCAATGATCACTCCAAGCAAGACCGCCAGGGCCCCGTTCATGAAGTCCTCGCTTCTAAGCTTCTCCGACAAGCGCTGATTCTCTGCTTTGAGCATTTCGACCTCGGAGTATAGGTCCTCAGCCTCAGCTACTAATTGGCGGTTAGTGGTGTCCAGCTGTACGGCTTTCCCCGAAACCTGTGTGAGATGATGCAGCTCCATCTTGACTTGTTCCAGCTCGGTATTACTGGCTGTCAGCATGACCTTGAGGTCCTCGCGCTGTCTTTCGACCGATTGCAATTGCGAGATCAGATCCGCGCTTTCGTTGCCAGATTGCTCAAGCTGCCGCCTGGCTGCATCTAGCCGCTTGCCTGCGGGCACTTCTGTCATCAAGTATTGGGTTCTGATCCAGCCTTTCTGACCCCTTTCTGTCGTGACCTCAGACCAGATGCCATCGCTTGATGTCTTTGCGACAACCAATTGAGTGCCCGAGGGTAAGCCCTTGTGCACAATGCGATACTCATTTCCCGCGCCACTGCGCAGCGGAACGAACTGCTTATCACTGACATACTGGATGTTTTGCGCGACGCTTGCGCTAGAGAGCAACAGTAGTACAAGTAAGAAACGTAGGGAAAAGTGTGACATTGACTTCTTCTGTAGGCTCAATAGTAGTTGCTACCGCCATCGTGGTGGCATGGTATCGATACGCGGGGGAGAATGAAAGGCCGTGGCGCTTATGGCAGTACAAGCTTATACGGTTTTACAGCAACGCTTCTGAATACCCCCGCGTCAACATAGGGATCGGCGTCTGCCCAGGCGGTGGCGGCTTCCAGACTATCGAATTCTGCGATGATCAGACTGCCAGTGAAGCCGGCCTCTCCCGGATCCTCGGTATCCAACGCCGGATAGGGCCCGGCCGCGAATAAGCGGCCCTGGCCCACTAACTGCTGCAGGCGAGCGAGGTGCGCTTCGCGGGTGTTTTTGCGCATTGGTAGGCTGTTTTCCACGTCTTCGCATAATATGGCGTAGTACATTCAGGTTTCTCCCTGTGGCTAGTCGTCCCGCGGTAGTGTCTGTTCCTCAGCGGGCTCGTCTTTTAGGTGAGGGCTTATCAGCAACGCCGTCAATGCGGTGATGATGATGATGAAAACAAAGAAAGAGTAGAACTTATAGCTTACCCAGTTTTCTTCGCTGAATTGGTAGGCGACATAGATATTGAGAGCGCCTACGACGAGAAAGTTCGCCACCCAAAGAGCGTTGAGTTGTGTCCAGACTAGCCGGGGCAGTTGAATCTGGCTGCCCAATGCGCGTTCTATTAGGTTCTTGCCGCCGCCGATGAACTGGGATGCGCCGAATGCAAGTGCCATAGCCCAGTTAAATACTGTAGGCTTCCATTGGATGAACGCCTGATCTCGCCAGACGAGAGTGGCACCGCCAAAGACGACTACTGCGGCCAGCAGCCATAGCAGCCTCTTTTCCAGCGTGCGACTGAGGGCGTAGGTTAAGGCTACTTGTAAGACAGTGGCGATCATCAGTGCTGCAGTGGCAGAAAAGATGCCATCGAACTGATATGTCCAGCTGCCCAGAGAGACGGTGTCACCGTCCAACTGATAAACGATAAAAAATAGGGCGATGGGAATGAATTCCGCGACCTGCTTCATGGTAAATAACCTGCCCCGACTGGTAACATGTCAATTCAGGCCGCCAGGCGACCGATTCACGCAGTTTAAAGATAGTGCTGATAGACTTCCATACCCATACCCAAGCCTCGGACGGAGATTTATGCCCGCAAGCACTGGTGCATAAAGCGCAGGATGCTGGCTTGGATATGCTGGCGATCACCGATCACGACACGGTAAGAGGCTGCACCAGTGTGGTCAACACACTGCCACTAGAGCTCTGTCTGGTGCCGGGAGTGGAATTGTCCTGCTTATGGTCGGGTGTGACAATCCATGTACTTGGTCTGGGTATAATCTGCGATCACCCGGTCATGCTGCGGGCAATGGCCACGATGGGAGCGGTCCGGCGCGAACGAGGGCGGCAGATAGCCGATCGACTTGCGCGGAAAGGTATGCCGCATGCTCTCCAGGGGGCGATGATGCATGCCGGCAACAGCCAATTAGGGCGGCCGCACTTTGCGGCTTGGATGGTCAAGGAGGGCTATGTCAAGGACCCTCAACAGGCCTTTGATCGGTACCTGGGCCAGGGTCGGGTCGGCGATGTCAAGAGCGGCTGGCCAAATCTGTCCGAGGCGGTCCAATGGATCCTCGCCGCAGGCGGAGTGGCGGTAATTGCCCACCCATTGAAGTACCGCTTTACTCGCTCGAAATTGCGCCGTTTCGTCGCGGCTTTCATGGCGGCAGGTGGCGTCGCGCTTGAGGTGCATAGTGGCAGGCAGTCTCGCGAGGAGGTCATGTTCCTGTGCCGTTTCGCAGAAGAGTTGGGGCTTGAGGTATCGATTGGGAGTGACTTTCACCGTGCTGCCCCATGCGGGGTGCCACTCGGAGTAGAATCCGCCCCTTTTGAGCATCTCAATGGTGTATGGGAACGCTGGGCTCCCTGATCCCGCCCTCTTGCCGCAGATTAAGAGAAACGCAGTGAGTCAGTTCTACCAGATTCATCAGGACGATCCGCAGACGCGTCTGATACGACGTGCGGCTGACATCGTCCATGCTGGCGGTGTGATTGTCTATCCCACCGACTCGGCCTATGCGCTTGGCTGTCGCATGGGTGACAAAGCCGCGTTGGACCGTATTCGCCGGATTCGCAGGCTTGACGACAAGCACAATTTTACGCTTGTGTGCCGTGATCTTTCAGAGATCGCGGTGTATGCCAGAGTCAGTAATGTGGTGTATCGCTTGATCCGGCATACGACACCAGGGCCGTATACATTTATCCTTCGCGCGACATCGGAAGTGCCTCGTCGATTAATGCACCCCAAGCGTAAAACGGTGGGTTTGCGTGTGCCCGATCATGCCATCGTCGCGGCGTTGCTGGCGGAGCTGGGTGAGCCGCTGATGAGTGTGACCCTGATCATGCCAGACGATGAGCTGCCCCTTACCGATCCCTACGACATCCGCAAAATCCTTGAACATGAGGTCGACCTGATTATTGACGGGGGCTATTGTGGAACAGAGGCCACTACCGTAGTGGATTTGGCGGATGACGTACCGCAGTTGCTGCGCGAGGGGAAAGGAGATTTGTCTCCCTTTGAACGTTAACTCTCCGACAACATTCTGTGCAGCACGGCCATCTGCACTAGCATTCGGTTGCGCGCTTCCGGGATGACGACACTGCGCGGTCCGTCGAGTATGCGATCCGTCACGGTCACCTCCCTGCGGGCCGGTAGGGCGTGCATGAAATAGCAATTTTTTTTTGAGGGGCTGAACCAGGGCTCATCCACTAACCAGTACCGCAATTCGTGTTTGAAATCTTCCTCCGCCCGCGCGTCTCCATAATGGTGCTGCGATGTCCAGGAATTCACATACAGCACCTGGGCGTCTTGCATGGCCTCATCGCGATCGGCGGTTTCTGTGACTGTGCCGCCACTGGCTCTGGCTGCTTCTTGCGCACGGGCCATTATGGTACCGGGTAGTTGGTAGCCTTGCGGTCGCAATACGGTTACATCCATACCGCGCAGAGCCGCCATGTGCACGGTGGCTGCAGGGATTGCCATGGGCATTGGCTGCGGATGCCAGCTCCAGGACAGCACGAAGCGGTTACCGTGTGTGCCAATGCCCAGATCGTCCATTGTTTTCCAGTCGGCGAGACTTTGGCAGGGGTGGTTAATTGCCGATTCCATATTAATATACGGGACATCGACCAGGGATGTCATGGCGCGAAATTCGCTGTCCTCCAGATCATAGGAGAGCCTTTCCCTTTTTGCGAATGCCCGGATGCCGATGGCATCGCTGTAGCTCGCTATCACGGGAATAGCCTCCCGAATGTGCTCAGCCGCGGCCCCATCCATAACGATGCCGGAGCGGGCCTCGATACTGTGTATCGACATGTCTGGTGAGATAACAAAGACTCCTCCGCCGAGTCTCGTCATCGCCGACTGAAAAGACGCCAGCGTGCGCAGCGATGGGCTCAGGAACAAAAGCGCGAGCACCTTTCCTTCCAGCGCCCTCGGCTGCGGGCGTTGGTCAAGATCCCTGGCGAATGCCACCAAGTCATTAATTTCAGCGGCTTCGAAATCGGCGAGGTCATTGAAGAACTTCATAGTGCCTCCCCGTCGCTTATCATTGAGAGTTATCGCGTGTTTAAAACAGGGTATAGATGAATGGGGCGACAGCGGAGCCTTGGGCAAGGACCAGTAAACCGCCGAGAAGCACTAGGATGATAATGACAGGTGCTAGCCAGAACTTCTTGCGTTCCCGCATGAATCCCCAGAGATCTTTTAGCAGATCTAGCATTAGAAGGGTCTCTCCATATTTTCATGTTTTACAGCGTTTGATGGGACTCGGTAGCTGTCTGCGTTGGTATCGAATTTTCGACGCATTGGGTCGTTAAATAATCGCATCACAAAGCCGACCGGCACAAACATCAGATAAAAAATAACACTGAGAATAATGCGTGTATTAAGCCAGCCAAGAGCTTCTGCGAATCGCATCCAGACTTTGTATACTGGCCGCAGAGAAGCTGGAAAAACGACGCTCATTGATGCGAGCACTCCGGCGGCAACCAGAGGCCAATCGGGTCGTTTTTCAAAGCTCCAGATCCATGGGATTAACAGATAGAAAAATAGGATTAGCATCGCGCCGGTTATCAGCCCGAACTTGCGTAGATCCTTGGTGCTCATTTCGACATTTGCTGTTGACATTGTTTTGTCAATCCAATTCGAATTCAGTCATCCAGCTGTCGTCTTTCGCTATTTCTGGCTGCTGGGTTTTGTCGAGCAGAAAATTCTCCACGACTAGGTAGTCCATCTCAGTACGCATAAAGCACCGGTAGGCGTCTTCTGGTGTGCATACTATTGGTTCGCCCCGCACGTTGAAGGATGTGTTAATAAGCACGCTGCAACCTGTTTCCTCCTTAAAGGCGGAAATGAGTCCGTGATACCGCGGATTGGTCTCGGGGTGAACAGTCTGCAGCCGCGCTGAGTAATCAACGTGCGTAATGGCAGGTAATTTTGAGCGCGGTACATTGAGCTTCTCTATGCCGAACAGCTGTTGCTGCTCATCGCTCATGGGTATCCGGATCTCCTTGGTGACCGGGGCGACCATCAGCATGTATGGGCTCGAGGTATCGTGCTCGAAATACGCGCAAACATCCTCATGGAGTACTGAAGGTGCGAAGGGTCGAAATGACTCTCGATATTTGATTTTGAGGTTCATTACCGACTGCATCTTGGGCGAACGCGGGTCGCCGATAATTGAACGGCCGCCAAGTGCCCGTGGTCCAAATTCCATACGTCCTTGGAACCAACCGACGACATTTTCGTTGGCGAGAATGTTTGCCAAGCGAGGCAAAAGCGTGTCGTCTTCAAGTTCCTCATAGACGGCTCCGGATTTGTCTAGCTGTTCTCGGATCTCCGCCGCGCTGTAGCGTGGGCCAAGATAGGAGCCGCGCATGCTGTCGGCACCGTTTACCGTCCGACTGCCTTCATGTCGCTCGTGCCAGGCCGCCAGCGCCGCGCCCAATGCGCCACCGGCATCGCCAGCGGCGGGTTGTACCCAGATGTCGTCAAATACGCCGGATCGCAAAAGCTCACCATTGGCGACGCAATTAAGGGCAACGCCGCCAGCCAGGCAAAGGTTTTTACACCCAGTTTCTTTACGCACAGTTTTAGCCAATTTCAATACAACGTCTTCTGTTACTTGCTGTATGGAAGCGGCGATATCCATCTCACGCTGTGTGAGTTCCCCCTCAGGTTCTCTGGGCGGTGCACCGAACAACGCGCCAAACTTTTTGTTCGTCATAGTCAAGCCGGTGCAGTAGTTGAAGTAAGTCATATCCAATCTAAAGGTGCCGTCGGATTTCAGGTCCAGCAGATTATCAAGGATCAAGTCGACGTAAGTCGGTTCGCCGTAAGGAGCGAGCCCCATCAGCTTGTACTCGCCGGAGTTGACCTTGAACCCGGTGTAATAGGTGAAGGCCGAGTAGAGCAGACCAAGCGAGTGCGGAAAATCTATTTCCCAAAGGGGTTTCAGATTATTGCCCTCTCCTAACCAAGCAGTGGTCGTTGCCCATTCGCCGACACCATCAAGGCACAGGACTGCAGCCTCTTCGAAGGGGCTGGGGAAAAATGCGGAGGCCGCATGTGATTGATGGTGCTCAGCAAAGAGCAGGCCAGGTAGTTGCGTCTTGTGCAGCTCACCAAGATGGGCTAGCTCTGTCTTCAATGTGTTTTTCAGATAGAGCTTCTCCTTCAGCCAGACGGGCATGGCCGCGATGAAAGAGCGCAGACCATTCGGTGCATAGGAAAGATAGGTTTCCAACAGTCGCTCAAACTTGACCAGCGGTTTGTCGTAGAATACGACCTCGTCGACGTCCACAAGCTGCAAGCCACTCTCTGCGAGGCAATAGCGAATCGCATTTTCGGGGAATCCGGCGTCGTGTTTCTTTCGCGTAAAGCGCTCTTCCTGCGCGGCCGCAATAATATTGCCATTCTGCACCAGGGCAGCCGCGCTGTCGTGATAGTAGGCGGACAGTCCCAGGATGGTTTTAGCAGGGCTCATGAATGGCTTCCCCCGGTAAGCCTTGACGATAATGTTGGCGACAATAATTTATTTTACTTGAAATAACGATAACGTAGTGTTCAATGCGCCAATTCGATCACGAAGATATGTTAGGATTTCTTTAGGATGCTATTAAATCTCAAAATGGGCCGCTTGAACAACCTCTATGCATGATTTTGCTGTGCCTGCCCCACGTTATCCAGGAGTGGCTGCCCGGTGTTAAGGCAGCTGGGGGCTGTTAACATTGTGAGCTGACGCGCTGGAGTGGTGGCGCAGCGCGGAGTTAGAGGCCCCCCCGATGATCTGCCGTGATCGGCAGTGTTTGTTCAAGTCTGGAGACAACTGTCTCTGCCACAATCTTGTAGCCCGCGGCTTTGGGGTGCAAATCTTCAAAAAACAGTTCGGGGCAGCGGTTGCTGCGCGGGCATACTTTTTTTACTTCGGCGGCAACGTTGATGAAGCTCAGGTTAGGGCTATTTGCGGCGTAGGCAATGATTTCCTGATTTGCTTTCTGATACAGACTGGCGGACGCTGCGTAGGTCATCAAGTACAGTTTTGCCCCACTCTCGGCTACCTTTTTTTCTATGCCCGACAGGTTCTTTTGAATGTACTTGAATCCACTGTCTGATGCGGGCGCGGTGGGGGCGACCATAACTACCGTTTGATCGCCCAATTGCATGGTTTCCCCGTGCAAGGCCCCTTCAGATGGCGTTGCATTGGCATCCTTGAATTTCTGCACCCTGCGGAGTCTCTCCTGCGGGTCGTCAGACCACCGTAATACTTGGCGGTCGTTTACAGAAGGTTGCTGAGGTTCTTCCTGATCAGCAAGCGTATCATCCAGCTCTAGCGCTTTTGTCTTTAGCCCCTGTTGGGCAATATAAAAGAGTTTGTACAGGCGGGAGTGGCGACGTATGAAGGTCATGGGATGGAGTCTGTTGGTGTCGGACTCTACATATTCAGCGGCAGTAAAAATATCGTTGATGCCTACGGTAAGCAGGACAATATCGGGCTTTGTGGAAGCCAGAATGCCTTCTATGATGTCGGCCAATTGGTAGCTGTTGGTGCCTGGGTAACCTAAATTGATGACTTCTATTTTTTGGTGCGGGATTTGATCGTTCCACATGGTTTCTAGTTGAGCGGGATATGAATCTTGTTCGTCCAGATAAATTCCGAAGGTGTTTGAGTCGCCGATCGCAAGTACGCGAAGATTGTTGGTCGACCAATCGGTGGGCGCTTTCCTGCCAGTCGCTGCGACGATCAGTGCACTGAGTTGCAGCAGCAGCTCGATGGCTACCAAAATGATGACAAGGATGACGAGGAGTTTCAGCGTGAGTTTCAGGGCCACTAGCATGCAGACAACCTGACAAATTTGTCTAAAAACATCGGGACGTGATGATTCATCATGGGTCTACCCCCACTGCCTCACGTCGCTGCACTTTTACATTTAGTCTCACGGGTCCTGTAAGACCATCACCTTTTTTCTGTTCAGCCCCCGTAACCTCAGGACAGTGCAAGCGTGGTGTGAGAGCGCGCAGTGCCTCCTGCATTTGCATACGCACCAGAGGTGCTCCAAGACAGTGATGGGGGCCGAAGCCAAATGCCATGTGAGAGCCGGTGTTGGCTTCTACGTCGAACTGCTGAGGCTTAGTGTAGCGCCTGGCATCATGGTTGGCGCTGTCGATACTGATGTGGACGCGTGCGCCTTTTGGAAACCGTATATTGTCGTGTTCCACCGTCTCTTCAAAGCGTCGGACAACACCTGGATTGGTGGATTTATAGCGCAAAAGTTCCTCGATAATCTGCGGCGTGCTGGCGGTGTCGGTAGCCATTGAGTCCCAAACTACGGGCCGCAGTGCCAACTCCTCGATGATCAATCCCAGCTGTAAAATAGTCGGCTCCAGGCCAGCAGACAGCACGGTGACAATCAGGTTGGCCGCGAAAAGTTCGTCTATTGTCTCTGCGGACACCATCTCAGACAGGGTGCCGATCACGTCCTTGGAGGGCTGTATTTCACGTTTTCTTAGCGATGCTCTGGCGTAAGCCAGCAGTTGCTCAGCGCCTTTGTCAAGGTCATGCGCACAATTCTTTAGGTCGAGAACGGCCTCTGACATCAAGTTCAGTGCTGCTGTGAGCTGCGCAACATCCGCCATGGGGATGCCCAAGAAGTGTGCGGTGGTGTGGGCGATATAGGGGTGGGTGAATGCTGCCATGAAGTCGAAAGGCTTGCTGTCGGGACAGTCCGCCAGAAGGCGCTCGGCGGTAGCGCGGGCAAAGGGCCGCATGCGGTCTACAGCTCGTGGTCTGAACACCGGCGCTATTTCTGACCGCAGCCGCCGGTGCTCCAGTCCATGCAGGTTGAGTAGGCTTCGCTTGCCGGCTTCACCGGCGAGACCCTGGTTCGCTCCCGCGGCGAGAAAGAGGCTGAAGTAATCTGTTTTCAGTCGCGGATCATTCAGCAGCTTGGCTGCTTCTGCATAACCGCGTATCCAGTCCAGCCTCGCGCGTCTGTCCAGCCATGCGGGGTCTTTGTCAGTGCTGCTCATGCATTGTGCAACATGTTATGGACATCCGACTCGTTTCTTCGTTGTGCAGCGAGACTGATATCAAAGACCGCTGAGATGGCTATTTGGCGCGCCCGGAGAGATTCGAACTCCCGACCAACTGGTTCGAAGCCAGTTACTCTATCCAGCTGAGCTACGGGCGCGCAGAAAGGAAATTATATCGATTTCTTTGGGTCGCGAAAGCATTGTTTTATCAGGTATACTGCAATTTGAGTCAGGGGCAGGCAGGTGGTGTGTCCGGGAACGATACCAATTCTGGATTAGGAGAGGGTAGCCAGGGTCCGGCGGACCAGGGCGCGGCGCCCACCCCTTCAAATGTCGCCGCTGAAGCCATCGAAATACAGCCCCAGCAGAGCGAAATGCCATTCGCAGTCGTGATGGGCAAGGCGCTCACGGAATTTCCCAAGGATTTGTACATACCGCCTCAGGCGTTGGAGGTGTTCCTCGAGGCGTTCGAGGGGCCTCTGGATCTGCTTTTGTATCTCATCAAGCGGCAGAACCTGGATATACTGGATATCGATGTCTCCCGTATTACCGAGCAGTATATGGAATACGTTGAGTTGATGGATGCCATGCAGTTCGAGCTTGCGGGGGAATACTTATTGATGGCGGCTATGCTCGCCGAGATTAAATCGCGTATGTTGCTACCGCGCTCCAGTGAGGCCGAGGAAGACGAAGAGGATCCGCGGGCCCAATTGATCCGTCGTCTGCAGGAGTATGAGCGATTCAAAAAGGCAGCGGAAGATATAGAAGAGCTGCCGCGGGTCGAGCGCGATACCTGGATTGGTAGCGCAAAGGCGCCGAAGCTGGAGCGTGAGCGACCCGAACCGGAGGTGGATCTGCGTGAATTGTTAATGTCCCTTGCCGACGTCATGCGCAGGGCCGATATGTTTGCCCATCACCATGTGCAGAGGGAGG
The DNA here is from genome assembly GCA_013214285.1 of Halioglobus sp. Lineage (GTDB taxonomy): Bacteria > Pseudomonadota > Gammaproteobacteria > Pseudomonadales > Halieaceae > Marimicrobium. The sequence continues at coordinate 28,207 of JABSPW010000018.1, forward strand.
CACTGTCGACCCGGGAGCGCATGAGTGAAGTGCTGGAACGGCTGGTTGGACACCAATTTGTGCCTTTTGTGTCGCTGTTCAGTGTCACCGAGGGGCGTCTGGGCGTTATAGTGACGTTTTTGGCGCTGATGGAGCTCATTAAAGAGTCACTCGTAGAAATTGTTCAGTCGGAAAGTTTTGGTCCTATCCACGTCAAGGCAAGGGCAGATTAATATGGCGAATTCTGATGCAGGGTTGGTGCAAATAATCGAAGGGGCATTGCTGGCTGCAGGTAAGCCACTGACTGTGGCGCAGCTTGTCGATCTGTTCGAGGGCGATGAAAAGCCGGAAAAAACGGATGTTCGTAGCGCCTTGGCGGCGGTGGCAGACCGCTGCGAAGACAGGGGCTTTGAGCTCATAGAGGTAGCCAGTGGGTTCCGTTTCCAGGTGCGGCAGTCGCTGAGCCCCTGGGTCAGTCGTCTGTGGCACGAACGCCCCCAGAAATATTCGCGCGCATTGCTCGAAACACTGGCGCTTATGGCCTATCGTCAGCCCATTACGCGAGGTGAAATTGAAGAGATTCGGGGTGTGGCTGTCAGTTCGAATATCATCAAGACGTTGCACGAAAGAGAGTGGATTCGCGTCGTTGGACATCGTGATGTGCCTGGCCGTCCCGCTATGTATGCAACCACTCGTCAGTTCCTGGACTATTTTAATCTCAACAGCCTTGATCAACTGCCGGCCCTTGCGGAAATCCGTGATTTGGACACTCTGACGGCGGAACTGGGCTTTAGCGACCTACAGATGAGTGAAGCGGAGGACGTCGGAGATCGTCCCTCGCTGACGGTGGTGGGTGGGACAGAACATGCTGAAGAGCAAGAGTGTGCCGACGATAACAGCGCTTTGGCTTCCGAGCGTGCAAGTGTCGCGAAAGATGCAGGCATGAAATCTCCCAAGGATACCGTCGTTGTGGATACAAGAACGTCCGAGTCGTAACCACACGTTTGCCCGCCATGGCCAATAAATCTCGCCGGGGATCGACCGGTACCCCAAGTCGCCTGTCCCAGCAAGCGGGTGTAAAACCTGTTCACGGTGAGAAATTGCAAAAAGTGCTGGCGCGGGTTGGGCTCGGGTCTCGTCGCGAAATGGAGCGCTGGATCGAAGACGGTCGGGTCAGCGTTAATGGCAAGGTGGCTGGTCTTGGTGACCGTGTCGGCGGTCATGACAAGCTGGCGGTGGATGGTCGCCCTCTGGCAACCGAGGGCTCGCTGCATGTACGCTGCATTCTCTACCACAAACCGCCCGGTGAAGTGTGCACTCGGGATGACCCAGAGGGGCGTCGCACGGTGTTCCAGCGTTTGCCCCGTCTCAAAACCGGTCGCTGGATATCTATTGGCCGGCTAGACTACAACACGTCAGGTCTGCTGCTGTTTACCACTGATGGTGACGTGGCTAATGCATTGATGCACCCATCTTCTGCAATCGAGCGTGAATACATGGTGAGGGTCATGGGAAACGTGCAGGACGCTATGCTGCAGCGTCTGCTCGATGGTGTGATGTTGGAGGATGGACCGGCACGTTTCACTGATATTCAGGAGGGCGGGGGCGATGGCATCAATCGGTGGTTTTATGTGGTGTTGATGGAAGGGCGTAATCGAGAGGTCAGGCGCCTGTGGGAATCACAGGGATTAACTGTGTCCCGACTGAAACGGGTGCGTTTTGGCGATATCTTCATTCCGCCAAAAGTGAAGCAGGGGCAGTGGTTGGAAATGGATCGTGCCGAGGTGATCTCGCTTTACCGGATGGCGGGCCTGCCGCCGAAAAATCTCAAGACGGGCACGACCCGGGAAAGATTGGCTATGGAGCGCCAGTTCGTCACACGCCGGGGACGCGGGGCAACTGGCAAGCGCAAGCGCTAACGGGCGTCAAACGCCTTGCCGGTAATACCGGCACTGTCTTCGCCCATCAGAAAAAGATAGGCTGGCATGATGTCTTCTGGTGTGGGGATTTTGACAGGGTCTTCTGCTGGAAAAGCCTGTCTACGCATGGCAGTTCGGGTTGCGCGGGGATTGAGACTGTTCACGCGGATATTTGATGTGTTCTCGAGTTCGTCAGCAAGGACTTGCATGAAGCCCTCTGTGGCAAATTTCGATACTGCATAGGCTCCCCAATAGGCCCGGCCTGCGCGCCCCAAGGAGGAGGAGGTCAGCAGGATTGAGGCGCGAGGGGCCTGCTGCAAGTGCGGCAGTAGGTGACGTGTTAACAGGAATTGTGCGTTGACGTTGACCTGCATGACGTCACACCAGGTGGCATAGCCGCTGCTTTGGATGGGATGCCTGTCCCCTAGCAGTCCCGCATTGTGGAGCAAGCCGTCGAGGTGGGGGAACGCCTGCGTCAGTCCAGCGGCCAGGCTGGCGTAGGCCTCCTCGGAGGCGCTGGCGAAGTCCATTTCAATAATGGCAGGGCGCTGTCCGCCGGCTGTCTCAATCGCATCGTAAACTGCTTCGAGCTTGTGTCCTGAGCGGCCCAGTAGCAGAACGGTGGCGCCATAACGGGCATAGGTCAGTGCCGCACAACGTCCGATACCATCGCCCGCTCCGGTAACAAGAATGTGCTTGCCTGCCAGTAGGCCATCTTTCGGGTGGTAGTCGGCTGGGATTCTCATCGGTTGTCTCCCTGCATAGGTTCCATAATCAACTCGCCTAGCGCCTCACTGCTGCCAGCCAGTCTGTTCGCGCCCCAAGTCCCAGGGTTATCGCCAGCCTCTATATAACCGTAGGTCGCTGCGATAGTGTACATCCCGGCCCGCCGCCCCGCTTCAATATCACGGTGATGATCGCCGATATAGATGGCCTCGTGCGGCGCGCAACCCAGCTCTTTACAATTCAGATACAGCGGCTCAGGGTGTGGCTTGCGATGTGTGATATCGTCGGGGCATACCACGCTGCCGGGAGGGGGTTGAATGGCAAGGCACGACAACAGTGCCTCGGTATAGATTCGGGGTTTATTGGTACAGATGCCCCAATCGATGCCTTGGCCCGCCAGGCGGATCAGCAGTGCTTCAATGCCGGGATAGACCTTGGCCAGGGTGCCAACCACCTCGCTGTACAGCGCCAACAGGCGCAGTCGTCGGGATTCAAATTCCGGTGCGTCTTCGGCCAGTTGCAGCCCGAGTGTCACTAGCGCTTTTGCACCATTGGACACGGATGCTCTTATGCGTTCTGCGTCCATGGGTTTTCTGCCGCATTCCGCTCGGAGTTTCTGGAGCGCGGTCACAAATTCGTCTGCCGTATCGACCAATGTGCCATCGAGGTCAAAGATGACAGCGCGCAGCGTTGCAGGGAAGGTGGGGGTCATCAAGCAGGTTTCGTTGCATGCATCATATAGTTCACGCTGACGTCGGAGGGATCGAGACGGTAGTGCTTGGTAATGGGGTTGTACAGTAGCCCCGTCATGTCTTGCAGCAGCAGACCCGCGTCGCGCAACCAGCCAGCTAGTTCCGAAGGTTTGATGAAGCGCGCGTATTCGTGCGTACCGGCAGGTAGCAATTTCAGAATATGTTCGGCGCCCACGATGGCGAAAGCGAATGATTTAGGATTACGGTTGATAGTGGAGAAGTACACGCTACCGCCCGGTCGGGCTAAAGCGGCGCAGGCAGCAATCACGTCTGCCGGCTCCGGCACATGCTCGAGCATCTCCAGGCAACAGACCATATCGTAATGTGCTGTTCGCTGGTTGGCCCACCCCTCTGCGGTTGCCTGCTGGTAATCCACCTGGAGACCTGATTCCGCCTGGTGTTGCCGGGCGACCGACAAAGGCGCTTCGCCCATGTCGATACCAGTGACCACCGCGCCGCGCTGTGCCATGGCTTCCGCCAGAATTCCTCCACCACAGCCCACGTCTATGAGGTGCTTGCCGGCAACCGGCGAGCGCCGGTCGATGTAATTTGCCCGCAGCGGGTTGATATCGTGCAGTGGTCGAAAGGCACCGTCGCGATCCCACCAGCGCGCAGCGAGTGCCTCGAATTTAGCGATTTCCTGTGGATCGACATTCCCTGTAATTTTCACGCTGTGCTACTCTTGGTTGCGCTGATTCTCTGGTGCCACTCGCCGATACGTGCGCCCAGCGCGGCTAGATCAATGTATTTCAGCTCGCGCTGCCACATGACCGCCTCTCCTGCGATCCAGCTGTGAGTGACCTGGCTACCATTGCAGGCATACACCAGTTGCGACACAGGATTGTACACCGGTTGTGTCTCCGGGCCGCTGAGATCGACCGCTATCACGTCAGCCAGCTTGCCCACTTCCAGGCTGCCCAGCGCGTCCTCCCGGCCCAGTGCGCGGGCGCCACCGAGGGTGGCGAGGTGCAGGGCGTCGGCTGCGGGCAAAGCGGTTGCGTCGCGCCCGTGCAGCTTGGCCAACAGGGCCGCAGTCTGCATTTCTCCAAACAGGTTCAAATCATTATTACTGGCTGCGCTGTCGGTGCCGATAGCCACATTGACGCCCTTTGCCCGCAAATCACTGACCGGGCAGATACCCGAGGCAAGCTTCATATTAGACTGAGGGCAATGCACGACGTGGGCTCCTGTAGACACCAGCAGGTCGATGTCCTCGTCGATCAGTGCGGTCATGTGCACACACTGGGTGCGCGGACCGAGCAGGCCAAGCCGATGCAGTGTGCTGATCGGACGTTCTCCAGATACGTCCATTGCTTGCAGGATCTCCGCCGCAGTTTCATGGAGGTGTATGTGGATAACCGTATCCAGTTCAGAGGCCAATGTCGCGACCCTTGCCAGATCATCTTCAGCCACTGTATAGGGTGCGTGGGGTCCGAAAACGACTGAGACCAGAGTACTGTGCTTGAACTGGTCGTGCACGGCTAGACCCTTACTGATGTACTCGTCCGTGTCGCTCGCCCACCTTGTCGGAAAATTCCACACAGGAAAGGCGATTTGGCAGCGCATGCCGAGCCGCTGCGCAGTGGCTGCGCCGACATCGGGAAACACAAACTGATCGCAAAATGTCGTGGTACCGCTGCGCACCATCTCGGCAATGGCCAGTTCCATGCCATCTGCGGCGAACTGTTCACTGGCGTGAGTCTTCTCTGCGGGCCAGATGTGTTGCTCCAGCCAGGGCATTAGTGGGAGGTCATCAGCGTAACCACGTAACAGGCTCATGCCGGCGTGGCCGTGGCTATTGATCAATCCGGGTAGCACTGCGTGGCTGGGTAAGTCTACGACCTCATCGGCAGCAATGCCAAGGCTCTCTGCGCGCGGTAGGATGGCACTAATGCGGTCACCGGACAGTGCAACGCTATGGCCTTCCAGCACAACACCATAGGGTACCATGGGCACAATCCACCGCGGGTGCAGCAGGTAATCGGCTTGTATTTCTTGTGGGTTCATGACGCTCCATTCCCTCGTCCCCCAGGCTAACGCCGATCTGGCGGTGCTCCTTTTAGGCGTCTTAGCGCAGTGGCATGCCGTCGGCGGGAGAGTATAACCTCAATTGCGCCAAAGGAGTCTCCGTGCACCGGTTTTCTGCATAAAAAATGGCGGCTGGGAGTCAGTTTCCAGTATAATTATCGATTCGACTTTTTTTACGCCGTGCGCCGTGCAATCGCCTCCCCACGAGGCCTGTTCCCAGCGAGTGCAAGCCTCTGCAGTCAGCCAAGGAAATCTTGATAAATGGGTGAACTAGCCAAAGAAATATTTCCTGTAAATATCGAGGATGAGATGAAGAAGTCTTACCTCGACTACGCGATGAGTGTGATCGTGGGCAGGGCTTTGCCGGATGTGCGGGACGGGTTGAAACCGGTTCACCGCAGAGTGCTGTTCGCCATGAATGAGCTCAACAACGATTGGAACAAACCGTATAAGAAATCGGCCCGTGTGGTAGGTGATGTCATCGGCAAATACCATCCACATGGCGATTCGGCGGTATATGACACTATTGTGCGTATGGCGCAGCCCTTTTCTTTGCGTTATATGCTGGTGGACGGTCAAGGTAACTTTGGCTCGGTCGACGGCGACTCTGCGGCGGCCATGCGGTATACCGAAATTCGCATGCGCAAGATTGCACATGCACTGCTGGCAGACCTTGATAAAGAAACGGTGGACTTCGTTGAGAACTACGATGGTACCGAGCTCATCCCCGAGGTTTTGCCGACACGTGTGCCAAATTTACTGGTCAATGGTTCATCTGGAATTGCCGTTGGTATGGCGACCAATATTCCGCCGCATAACCTGGGAGAGGTGGTCAGCGGATGCCTAGCCCTGATTCGAGATCCGGAGCTCACTGTAGATCAGCTGATGGAGCATATTCCTGGTCCGGACTTTCCGACAGCGGGGATTATCAATGGTCGCGCGGGCATCATCCAGGCCTACCGGACAGGCCGTGGG
>JABSPW010000207.1 GCA_013214285.1 Halioglobus sp.
TCGTTGGACAATTCCCCCAGCCCCGCAGGACTGACCGCCATGACAACCGGAGTCCCGTCATGACGCCGGATAGTAGGCAGCATGGCCTCATCTACGCCCACATTCGGGATGCCTAGGTTGCGCGCGAGCAATTGCACGTGCGACAAAGGGTTACCTTCACCGGCGGTCATGATGCACGAGACTGGTGGCAGATCAGAGACAGTTTCCGGCAAAAGGTAAATGCCGCTTTCCGAGAAATTGTCGATCCCACTCAGGTTGTCCGGCGCATAGAGTACTCCGCGTGCTAAACCAGGGTTGAGAGCACGAAATCCAACCCCGACTTCCTGACCATATAACTTGTGGCGAACGCCCGCCAGTGCGTTGGCGTCCCGCTGGAGGCTATCCAGTACTTGTGAGAAGAAGAGCAGTGGTGAGCCCCGCAATTGGTCCTGGATGAACAGTAGTGCCATGGGTTCGATTTCGCCCATTTTCAGCATGGACTGGTAGAATTGGTAGCGCAGTCCCTGCGTGCCCCAGTCAGGTACACGACCCAGGTAACCGAGTGCATCGAGGTAGATACCCAATGGAACCGTGTCGTGGGTCAATTTCAGCAACGCTCGCTGCTGTTCAACTCGCCCCCTTTGATTGATCGCGCCGGTACCGTAGGCAGCGTTCAGTGCGCTGTTCAGCCATTGCACACGTTGGATCCGAGTCGCCTGTGGCAATTGCTCACGCAACTCGGCGCTGGCGCGAAAATTCTCAGCTTCGACGATCAGACTGAGGTCCAATATGTCCACGCGTACGGAGTCACTGCGTATTCTGGTAATTGCGTCACGCAGGTCGGCAAGCAGTTGGGCCGTTACTTGGAATCGGTTATTTGCAGAATTGTCCCTTGCGAGATCAGTCGCGGCATGGCGCAGCAAGTCCTGAAGCCAGGGGCCGTTAGTATAGATTGCTGCTTCGTCGGTAAGTAGCATGGGCAGTGGCGGCGCCTTGTAAACCTTATCGATGTCATCAGCTAGCTCCAGGTATTTCGTTTTCAGTGCAGGTTCATCGACGCCCCCAGCATAGTCGCGCACCAGTGTGGCGTCACGGGCATCCGGTGTACCATGAATCTTCACCCGGATATTCTTGAAGTCCGGGTCTTGATCGGACAACGATGCAGAGGCTTGGCGGATTTTTTGCACGGAACCACTTTCCTTCCCATGAGGCAGAAGACGTACACCCGCGCGCAGTGCGGGGTAACGGTGGCCTGTCCACTCCGGGACTGCAGCGAGTGCCACCAGCAGCGCCCGGCCACCTCGGGCCTCACCCTCCTCCTGCAGTGCCCCCCGATAGAATTGGGCGTGGCGCAGGATCCAGCCGTCGTCCGCCGCAACCAGATATTTCTCAATGAGCATTTGGTTATATAGGTCGATGAAGTCTTCTTCCTCCGTGACTGCCGGTACATCAATGGCGGCCAGGATGTTCGCGATTTTGTAGCCCTGTTCTCGCAGCGCCAGGGTTCGCTTACTCCACTCGCCATGCTGGCGACCGCCCACCTCGCCGCAGGCGAATGGTTGCGGCGCTAGGACCCGACCATCGTTGCAAAACCAGCGTATTCTGCTGAAAGGGCCCCGCTCCGCGTCTTTCATCTCGACAACCCATTGTCGGTACTGCGCGCTGTTTTCATCGGGACTGGTAAGCGCGTTGGCGAGTGCCGTATTGCAGGCAAGCAGAGTAATTGAGACAAGGAGGGAAGAGATCCAGTGCATTTGCGCTCCTTCCTGGGGGGGAGTGTGGTCACTGATGAGGCGCAGTATACCAACTGCCACGGCGTCGCGTATATGAGATCCTTCGTTTCAGGGGTCAATAGCGGTAGGCATCCTTTACAGTGCCTGCCAAGTGTAGTGAAATCTTCGAGCCCGGGACGGCCGCCATCGTCTCACATTAACGAGGAAGCACCATGAACCGTTTCATTATTGTCCCTGTGACGCTTTACCTGATCCTTTTGGGTTGTGGCGAGGGCGGATCATTATCGGAGCAGGCCAATGATTTCGGAGGCCGTGGGACGAACAACGTCAATACGCAGCTAGAGCCGGTACTGGATATCCTCGATCTGTCAGATCCCGAACCCAACCCCGAACGCAACGCCTACTTTGGTGATCTGCATGTCCATACGGAGTATTCCTTCGACGCCTACTCTTTTGGTACGACGGCGACGCCCTATGATGCCTACCGCTACGCGCAAGGGGAGGCCATCATGCACCCCAGTGGCTTTGAAGTACAGTTACGCACTCCACTGGATTTCTACGCGGTGACCGACCATGCCATGTTTTTGGGGCTGGTGCGTGAGGCGGCGGACACCTCTACGGACTTTTCAAGGTATTCGGTGGCCGAGCCTATCCACAATATGAACGATCCAGGCAACATGGGCGTGGAAAGTATTCTGCAGCGGGTCGGTAATTTCGCCACTTTCATTCCCGATACAGTGGAGGGCATTCAGGCCGACCTGATCGACGAGGGATTGGTCAATGATGTCTCGCGTCGCGCATGGCTCGATACCATTCAAGCAGCCGATAAGTTCAACCAACCTGGACATTTCACGACTTTTGTGGGCTACGAATATACCACTGGGTCAGATGATCGCGGAAACCTCCATCGGAACGTGATTTTCCGAGGCAGCGAGCAGCTGCCGGCCGTGCCATTTTCTCGACTAAACTCCCAGAACCCGGAAGGCCTTTGGGATTGGATGGATTTCCTTCGTGCACAGGGTATTGAGAGTTTGGCTATTCCGCATAACTCCAACGGTTCTAATGGCCAGATGTTCAAGTTGGTGGATTGGGCTGGCAACCCGCTAGATGATGAATATGCAGAACAGCGGATGCGTAATGAGCCATTGGTGGAGATTACTCAGATAAAGGGCACCTCCGATACGCACCCCCTTTTATCGCCAAACGATGAGTGGGCAGATTTCGAGATTTACAAATTGCGCGTCGGAACGACACTTCCCAGTGACCCTAATTTCAGTTATGTGCGACAGGCCTTGCAGAGTGGTATGGCATTGGAATCACAGGGTATTAGCAACCCCTTCCAGTTTGGTGTGGTGGCTGCAAGTGATACTCACGTGGCCGCGACGTCTGATGATGAGTCCACGTTTTTTTCTAAAGCGGGTATCCTTGATGGGGAGCCGGTAGGCCGCGGGTCTGTGCCCGTTTCGTTCCTCTATGGCGCGGTGGTCCGGATGTTGGCACCAGGCAATCTGACAGAAGTCGATGGCCGCAACTATATTGCCGGCAGTGGGTTTGAGACCTGGAGCGCCTCTGGCTTGGCGGGAGTCTGGGCAGAGGAGAACACGCGTGAAGCTATTTATGACGCGTTTCGGCGTAAAGAGACCTTTGCCACGACCGGGCCCCGCATCAAAGTACGATTCTTCGCGGGTACCGCATTCGACGAGCTTGGTTTGGATGATGGTAGACTGATTGCCGAGGCCTATGCGAACGGTGTGCCCATGGGCGCAGACCTGGAAGCAGGTGATGAGTCTCCCGTTTTCCTGGTGTGGGCGTCTGGAGATCCCCTGGGCACGCCGCTGCAACGTTTGCAAGTGATCAAGGGCTACGCAAGGGATGGCGAGACTTTTGAAACTGTCTATGATGTTGCCTGCTCCGACGGGCTAGCGCCTGACCCGAATACCCACCGTTGTCCGGACAATGGGGCGAAGGTCAACCTGGCGGATTGCTCGATTACCTCGGAAGTAGGTGCTGCGGAGCTGCGCGCCTTGTGGCGGGATCCCGATTATGACTCCACTGTTGATGCCTTCTACTATCTCAGAACTCTGGAGAACCCCACCTGCCGCTGGTCTACATGGGATGCTTTGCGCGCGGGCGTCGAGCCGCGTTCAGATTTGCCTACTACCTTGCAGGAACGCGCCTGGAGTTCTCCGATCTGGGTGCGTCGAGCAAAAGCGATCGCGCCCGCATTGCCTTCGAATAGGGATAAGGAAACGCCATCCTAATGTACAAACGCAAATATTTGAACGGTTAGTGTGTGGGCGGCTCGCCCGGCAGTAGAGGGTATCTGGCTAGATCGACCTCGCGGTTTAGCTCAAATGTTTCAGCGCTTTCTCGATATTGCGAAAGTACTCTATGCGGGTGTGGATGCGCTCCGCAATGACCGTATTGGTGGCCAGAGGAAGGGCGTAGTTGAGCTGTTCGATAGCCTGTTTCATTGCGCCGTTGAGTGCAAAGTACTCGGCTCTGGATTGGTGCAGTCCCA
>JABSPW010000208.1 GCA_013214285.1 Halioglobus sp.
ACTCGGGCTATTGCCCAGCAGGAACGGTCGATTTTTCAACGCTATCGACAGCCACGTCAGATTATCGTGATAGATTGCCTCGACGTCAGCGCGGTTGTCCCGATTGACTCCATCGCCCAGAGTAAAACTCCGTCGTTGACGCTGGCGCAAGTAGAATCGCTTGAGCCAGCCAGGCAGTGGCATCCCGTCCAAGATTTCCATCGCGAGATGTCGGCTAGCGAACATCGCGCCTTCATCGCTATCCCAGCGGTAGTGCATAGCGGGGCGCCACAGCCATTCATCCGCATAGTCTTCCAGCAGTAGACTGAAAAAACGCTGCTCTGCGTCAAAGGGATACAGGGGGGGGGAAGGCGTCTTTTCTTCCAGCCAAGCCATGATAGGGGTCGTATCGGTCAACCATCGCCCATCAGCGAGGCCAACAGCGGGCATTTGATCGGCACCAGTGACTCGTTTGATTCGAGGGTATTCAGTCATCCCATTCATAGGAACGAAGTGGTAGGCGATGCCCTTGACACGCAAATACATCTCGAGCTTGCCCGTGAAATAGGAGATATTGGAGCCGTAGAGTTTTAGCGGAAATAGCGCCATGCCATCACGGCGCGCCAGTAAGTTTCTTGTGTAGCCGGTTCATCCCTCCTATCCAGCGCTCATAATCTGAAGTCTTGCGACGCATATACTCCTTCACCTCATCGTGGGTAAGGATTAGGAACACCTCACGCTGAATGTGGTCAACGACAATATCAGCAACCTCGGCAGGTTCCATCATGCCATCACCGCTGGCGGCTTGAGTACCCGTATCATCCGTATTTGCCGTCATGGCAGTCCGCACTGCCTGTGGACATAATACCGACACCCGAAGGCCTTCATGCGCGTATGTCATGGCCAGCCATTCGGAAAAGCCCACGGCGGCATGCTTCGTGGTGCCGTAGGCAGCCCCACCAATTTGGTTAAGGAGGCCGGCCGCCGACGCCGTATTTAGCAGGTAACCGCCACCCCGGGGAATCATGCGTGGTATGAGGTGACGCGCAGCATAGACATGGGACATGACATTCACTGCCCAGCTGCGTGTCCATTCCTCGTTTGGTGACTGCTCGTCGGGACCGGTGGCAATGCCAGCATTACTGCAGAAGAGATCAATAGGACCAATGTCTCTTTCGGTCTCGTCAATGACGCGGATCACCTCATCTTCGCGCGCAACGTCCGCGGTCATCGCCACACAAGCTGATTCGGCAGCGGTCTGGGCTGCCGCTTCCGCTGCAATATCAACAGCCACCACGGCACGACAACCGAGGGCTGCAAATTTTGTCACCAGCGCTTTACCGATGCCGCTGCCCGCGCCGGTGACCACGACGTTTTTATCCTTCAGTTGCATGCAGCTATCTCCACAAGTAGGGCGCTCCTGACAGTGTAGCCTGTATGCGCTGTGACGGCATCAGCACGCAATGTCGCGGGCCGCCACATTGAGTAGACTATTTTTGTAGTTGACGATATTCACCATGCGAAACTGGCGGTCAGATTCTTCTTGCATGAAGCGCGATACGCTACAGCCGAAGTGGTGTGCGTCGCTAAGGCTTTGCGTCTTCCGCAGGGGCACCGATCTGTTCAGTTGCCCGTGGGCTGCAGAGGTCTGTGCACCCGACCACCAACGCAAAGTAATAAGGCACAGACCGCAAGCAGAGCTTGACGTGTGCTGCAGAGGTAGGCGCTGCTGTGCAACCGCAAACGCTGCCATACGCTATCAAAAGTGACATTTATTATGCCAATATATCCAATACAGTACAATGAAAAGTGACGGTGTTTTAATTTGCCGTTGCGTGGGTTCAGATCTGCGCCGTCACGGGCACTGTGGCAACGCGAATGGCATCTCCGGGGTGCCTGAACCCGGTCACACTGGCGTAGAATTGGCTGGACAACATAGCCGCATAATACCGGGCGCTGGGATAGCTCACAATGAACACGCGATCGAAACGTGCAAGCTTCTCGATTGCCACAGCTCGCCCTACGTGCAACGGACCGTGTCCCAATGCCGCTATGCGCGATAGCAGTCCATGCCCCGCTGCTTCAATTGCCTCCTGGCCCCCTGGAGAAGGTAGCTTGAGTAAGTTGATAACCACTAGCCCACTCCTATTTACCTCATGCAGTGCTGTCAGCCGGCTGACACGATCACGCCATGCCTGCAGTTCTGGGAACGTCTGAAACTCAGTTGAGGAACGGAAGGGCGCTACCCGCCAGTTGCCTTTGAGAATATCCCGCAGGCGCAGGGTTAGCATGTAACGCGGCACGCGCGCACCGAAGCGGCGGTTGCGTCGCATCGCATGATAGTAACTGTCGGCAAACAACCCCCGTGCGGCGCTCGCTCGGTAGTCCTCGCAGCTATGCTGGTAACTCTCTCGACTGGGATACTGGAGCAGCAGAACGCCGTCCCAATCACGAGGCTCCATTTGATTTGAGTTGATAGTAAACGCCGCCTGGCCCGCGTAAATCAAGCGGGCTTCACTGCCGGCACGAGCCAAATCTACAAACCGCCGGACCGTGGGGAGCAGTTTTTCCCCTTTTGCGAGCTTAAAGAAAACAATCACATGAAACGCATCTCTCGGGTGAAAAGTCTGCTGCAAATCCTGGGCATGGATACGACGGGTTCGGCGATAACGGACTTCTTGCCACGCCAGTATGCCCAACAATGTCAGCAGCGCGAGCGACACGATTATTAAAATCATTTCTTGGATTACCTGTCGCCTACCAGTGTTCTTTTGGTAAAGTAGTCAAAAACGCAGAGAGACATGGTAGGTCACTGACGTGACGTGGGCAAATCCTGTAAGCGCAGTTTTAACCGTTCTGACGGGGTATCTTTAGGGCGATAGCGTGTGCCGCTTATTCAATTTTGTCGCCCTTGCGGACACTAGCCAGTTCCTTGTTGATGGCGATCAGATCGCTGATCATGACGAGTAGGCTGAGGCCGAAAACGATAATGAGGCCGACAACGATACCGGGGATAGGGTCGCCGAAAAGCCGCTGGGATAGGGCCGTTGCGATGCCCACAAAAAAAATGGGCAGCAAACCTAACTTCAGAGGGTGGGTAGGTTTTTCATCCATTCCTGTCACGCATTCCAGTCTTGTTAGCGATTTAGGGCGAAGCAGAGGGCCAATGCGAACGCGGTAATGCGCGCAGTCGCTAGTACTCGCGTGTACAAATCCACTGACATATCGGGTGCAGCATAATGACTTGACCGTCACGCATCGATGGCGCAACCCGCCAAGTCATTGACCCTTAGCGCCACTCGGTTGGATCGCATTACACTGGCCAGGAATGTCAGGGCCCCGTGCGCGATAAGAGATGACAAAATGCGGCCTGTCCCCTTTGCAGTATGTGAATTGGGTCACGTTTAGGTAGCGGGTTTAGCGAGAGATTTGCACAGTATTGTGCGCACCCCATGAGGGCCTGCCCCACGGCTTCATTCGCCTTAGGGGAGACGGTTAGGTAGGCCGCGAGCCAGTCGAAAGAAGGAAGGGGCAGTGCAGCGGGGACTAATACTGTCTGTTGCGATTCGCGTTCGATGCTAACAAAACATTACTGAGTTACTCACGGATAGGGCCTACTGGAAGGTAGGGTTAATAGCCCGAAGAGGTCCTCTGATCGTGAGACTGTGATCCCCAATGTGCCTTGTCCGGCTTTTGTTTATATGTGGGCTCATGACGCGCGCGCACGGGATAATCCTCTTAACGCCTCGCCCCGTAAAGCGATAGTGGTTAATCAGGAGTAGTGATGAGGAGCGCTAACTGTTACCTGGCACTCATGATGCCCGTGGTGGTCGTCATGACCTTACTTTCTTTAATGGTGCTGGCAGGGGTACTCGTTCGCGTTGTGGCCACCAGAGCATGCGGGACAGGTAAACATGTATCGCGCCAGAGCGCGCACTACCGTACGGATGACCTGCTTCCTTGAGGCACCAAGGAGACACACCGGATGCAGCCGCTCTTGCGCTTCCACACGATCGTGCCTTTGCGACGATGCGCTCTGACGTCATCAGGGAATCGACAGAGGGCATCGTCACATCACAGAGCGTGGAGGTTGGTACACAGTATGGCGGTGAAAGCGCGTAGGGCGGAAGAGGTAGGAGTCGAACCCCCCAGGCATCTGTCGACACCTCTCTGGTTTTGAAGACCAGGCGCCCCACCGGGAACGTTGCTCTTCCATGAAGACAGTCTACGTGCTG
>JABSPW010000209.1 GCA_013214285.1 Halioglobus sp.
GCGGTTTTTCCAGTCTTATTATCCAATCCCAATGGGGCTCCAGAGTCATGAAGAACATCGATTCACCCTGTCGAGATTATCGGCAAGGAACTGCGTGGTTACATGACAGCAATGAAACGGATAGTTTGATTACACACCGCCAAGGGACCACAGTCGTGTTGCCGCTGGCGCGCTCACTGGTCCCATTTAATGGCATCCTGCATGTCGCGCGGTCAGAGGCTGAGCACTTTCTCCCCGCGCGAGATACCGGCCACACCAGAGCGCACCACCTCGAGAATGTCCACCTCCGGCATCGCAGCCACAAAAGCGTCCAGCTTGTCGCTTGGGCCCGTTAACTGGATGGTATAAATCGTCGGTCCAACATCCACCACCTGCCCGCGGAAAATATCCGTGGTACGCTTGACTTCATCCCTGGCTGCGCCCACCGCACGTACCTTGATCAACATCAATTCACGCTCCACGTGGGCACCCTCGGTCAAATCGGCGAGCTTCACCACATCCACCAGCTTATTGAGCTGCTTGGTAAGCTGCTCAATACGCAGGTCATCCCCTGCCGTCGTCAGGGTAAGGCGCGACAGCGTTGGATCATCGGTCGGCGCCACATTAAGCGTCTCGATGTTGTATCCGCGCTGAGAGAATAACCCAATCACACGAGACAATGCGCCCGGCTCATTTTCCATCAGCATCGAAATTATCCGCCGCATGTCATGTCCTCTCGTTCTTGCTCAACCACATATCTTTCATCGCGCCGTTAGGGGCCACGTGCATTGGATACACATGCTCGCGAGGATCGACAAAGATATCGAGGAACACCAGCTTGTCTTTAATGGCAAAGGCCTCTTCCATGGCAGCATCCAACTCTGAGAGCGAGCCGACCTCCATGCCAATATGCCCATAGGATTCCGTCAGCTTAACAAAGTCCGGTAATGAATCCTCGTATGTGCTCATGGCGTAGCGGCCTTCATATTGCATATCCTGCCACTGCTTCACCATGCCGAGGTAGTTATTGCGCAGGTTGACAATCTTGACGCCCAGATTGTATTGGTTGCAGGTCGAGAGCTCCTGAATATTCATCTGGATACTGCCCTCTCCAGTCACGCACGCGACATCCGCGTCGGGAAACGCAAGCTTTGCGCCCATCGCAGCGGGCAAACCGAACCCCATCGTGCCAAGACCCCCGGAATTGATCCACCGGCGCGGTTTGTCGAATCGATAGTATTGGGCAGCAAACATCTGGTGCTGACCCACATCGGAGGTGACGTAGGCCTCTCCCCCTGTCGCGCGATAAAGACTTTCGATCACCTGCTGCGGCATGATCATGTCACTCTTTTCATAGCGGCGCGCGTGAAAAAGGCCATGCGCTGCTCGCCATGCGTCGATCTGCTGCCACCAGCTGTCGAGTGACGACTGATCAGGCAAGCCTGCATCCTTCTCCTGTAAAGCCTCAACTTGCAGCAGTAATTCCTGCAGCACGGACTGTACGGGACCAACGATGGGGATATCGGCCATAATGGTCTTGGAGATCGACGCAGGGTCTACGTCAATGTGAATGATCTTGGCGCCAGGACAGAACTTGTCAACGGTATTGGTGACGCGGTCATCAAACCGAGCTCCCACCGCTAGGATACAGTCACTGTGGTGCATCGCCATATTGGCCTCATAGAAACCGTGCATGCCCAGCATGCCGAGGAACTGAGAATCGGTGCCCGGGAACGCGCCCAGCCCCATCAAAGTATTGGTAACGGGGTAATTTAATCGCCGCGCCAACTGGGTGAGCAAGGCACTGCCGTCGCCCTGCACCACACCGCCGCCCGCATAGATCACCGGCCGCTTGGCCGCCAGCAATAGCCGCGCGGCTTTTTTGATCTGTCCCGTATGACCTCGCTGCGCGGGCGAATAAGAACGCATTTTGACCGTCGTCGGATAGTTATACTCGAGCTTCTCCTCCGGGCGGGTGAGGTCCTTAGGTATGTCGATTACCACGGGCCCGGGACGGCCGCTAGCCGCAATATGGAATGCCTTTTTGATTATCGCTGGCAGATCCTCGGTACGCCTGACCATAAAACTGTGCTTTACAATCGGCCGCGAGATACCGACCATATCAGTTTCCTGAAAGGCATCCTCGCCAATCAAATGGCTCTGCACCTGACCAGACAGGACCACCATCGGGATAGAATCCATGTAGGCTGTTGCGATACCGGTAATCGCATTGGTGGCCCCCGGCCCCGATGTCACCAATACGACTCCGGGCTTGCCCGTCGCACGGGTATACCCGTCCGCAGCATGCGTGGCGGCCTGCTCGTGCCGCACCAGGATATGCGGCACCTTGCAGTCTTTGAACAGGGCATCATAGATATGCAGAACCGCACCGCCGGGATAGCCGAAAATGTACTCAACACCTTCATCTTCCAGCGCGCGGGCAACCATTTCACCGCCGGATAACAACTCCACAATCATTCTCCAAAAAAAGACGCGGCGCGTAACCCTCGCCGGTGCATTTCTCCAAAACCCTGTGGATGCTGCCGCCGAGAACCCGAACAGATCCTCGGTAAGCCACACCACCCCTAAAACTCGATACACTGGCCACAATCCACCCTGGCGGGAATACGATCACGAACAGCCCGTGTATCGGTCGCCCTGCGGGGTAGCGCAGTGTCTGGCCCTCAGCCCGACCAACGTGGCACGAGCTGTTTACGGGACTTACAAACAGCTGAAGCGAATAATCGCATCGCTACAGTGAGCCAGAGGCCGAGGGTACTCGACGTTAGCCGTTACCATTTGCAAGACATGGCTATTGTCTCGCCCGGCAGTCTGCCAAGTCAACCGGCGCAGTGAATGCTGCGATTTAGTCACAATTTCACGCGTTGCCCGGCATTTTCATATAGAGTACTTTTGTATCTATAACAATCTTTTGGAGCGTCGACCTCATGAAATATATGAATATTACTGGCGTGGTGCTGACCACGGTGCTGCTGGCCGCGACGCCGGCCCCTGTCAGCGCCCAGGACAAGCTCTACCGCTGGGTCGATGACCAGGGCAACCCGGTCAACAGCGATCGACCTCCGGAAGGCGATGTGCAATACGAGATCATCTCCACCCAATCCAACATGGTGCGGGCGGTAGACGTCGAGGCATCAGAGCCAGGGGCAAGCGGTGCTAAGTCTGACCCCAACACAAAAGACAGCGATAACGCCTTAGTCGACGACCGGCGCATCAAAATTGAGAAGAACCCCGAATACTGTGAAACCGCGAGGAGCAACCTGCAGCAATTAAACACCAAAGCCAGAATTCGAATGCGCGACGAAAATGGCGAAACCCGGTACCTCAGCGAAGCCGAAAGGGACGAACAACGAAAGAATGCTGAAAATGCGATAGAGGTTTACTGTCCTTAATGGGACCTGCGAGCCCAAACAGTCTGCTACCTGTGCGAGTCTGCGGCACCCTGCATCGATGCCGACGATTACGTTGACGAGGAGAGGTCAACCGCCCAATGTCTCCGCAAACGCCTGAAAGCTAGAATCTTTGAAACGCTCGCCGACGTACTTTTGGACACACTGAATAACAGTAGCCGCTTTTTCGTTCTGCCCCAACATCGTTATCGCATCGTGACCGATTACCACTGCCTCAGCACGTTCTAGAGTAGTGGTCTGGATGCCTACAATACCTTGCGAACCACTACTTGTAACCACCTGACAACTGTACTCTTTTTCCGGCCACTCCTGTTCTGCTAGGGAACCGTAGGCATTCAGCATGAAAAGAGTTGCTGCCACGGCAACAGCCTTAGTTTTCGACATAATTGACTCCGTATGTTTCGCTACCAACATTCGTCTCGCAATGTTCCAGTGGCATCTTTCCCGCCGTCTGAGCCCAAGACGAACACGAGGCAATTGGCATCACTTTCCTGAGGAGAGCCCTGCGTAGGGCTTGCCGTCAAAGTATAACAATTCGCGAGTGTGCCACCACCACAGGGTGAAGCTGTCACCTGATAATACCCTTCCTCAGACACATAGGGAGCATTGGGATCACTCGCGATACCCAAAGCACCCATGTTACTCGTATAGGTTCGCTGGTCGAGCATGAACTGTTCCTGCAGACTTGCCACACGGTATTGCGCCCCTAGATTCTATGCGACGTAGAGCGGCTAATAACTCAGGGCGGTGACGGTCGCAATTGGGCGACTGCCTAGTGCGGGGAATAAATCTTTTTCCAGG
>JABSPW010000210.1 GCA_013214285.1 Halioglobus sp.
CGTCGACCATATCGATGGCATCACTGGCGCGCCTGCCAATCGGGGCCTTGGTGTCGTTATCGCGGGTAGTGGTAAATACCAACCTTACAGGGGCATGGGTGGGAAGGTTTCGCCACGGGCCTTCGGGCATCAGGGTGCGGGGGGTCAGGTAAGTTGGGCAGACCCGTTGACCGGCCTGTCCTTCTGTTTGTTGACGAACGGGCTCGACGTCAACCCTCTGCGTTCGGCGCATTTGAGCGCCGCCGCTAGTAACCGAGCGGGGGCAATAATCCGTGCTGCCTGAGAATTGGAATAACCCAACGCGTTTGCGAAAAGGTTTTTTAGTTCTCATTCTGGTCGGGCTTTGCGCATGTGGCAGTGACACCAGCAGTGAGGAATACCTGGCTCGTGCCAAAGAGTACATTGCCGATGCGAATTTTGCGGCAGCTTCAATTGAACTGCAAAATGCCTTAAAAATAGATGCTAGCCTCGCGGAAGCCAGTTGGCTATTGGCTGGACTGTATTTCGATGTTGGGGACATCGGTGCCGCCGAGCATGAGTATCGGCGCGCCGGTGAGCTGGGTTGGAGTGCGGATGAAGTTGTTCTTGCGTTGGCCCAAGTAGACATGGCGCGAGGTCAATTTGCCGATGTCTTGGCAAGGGAGGTAGACGGCCTTAGCCCTCGCGGTGTTGCCGATTTATTATCGCAACAGGCGGTTGCCGCACTCGCAACTGGGCAGCCGGAAAAGGCGCGGCAGTTGTTGGACAGCGCTGCAGGCGCCGATCCGCAATCTGTCGAGGTCGCTTTGGCACGCGCCACGTTGCATCTCAATGTGGGGGAATATGCTGAAGCATCGGACGAAGTCAACGCAGTTCTGCAGCGTAAGCCGAAAATGGCCAGAGCCTGGCGACTTAAAGCCCAGGCATTGATGCGGATGGAGAAGCTGGAAGCGGCGCGTGATGCTCTTGATAGGTCTATCGAGTTTTCGCAGTTTTCTTTTTCTGATCGGGTGGCTCGTGCACTGATCAACATTCAGTCGGGAGAGGTTGATGCCGCCCAGGAAGATGTTGATGTGCTGATGGAAATCGTTCCAGATGACCCTTCATCAAACTACGTGCAAGGATTGCTTTTTTTCCAAAATGGAGACTATCTGGCAGCTATTAAATCCCTTAACAACGCAGAATCCGTGGCGCAAAGGTACCCGCTGGTTTATTACTATTTGGCGGCTGCGTACCAATTTGAACAGGATGTCGAGTTTTCAGCGAGGAATATAGGTAAATTCATGGCGCTGGCACCGGGCAATCTGCAGGGTAGAAAGCTGCAAGCCATTACGCTCAACCAGACAGGTAAGCCCGAACAGGTGCCCGCCGCACTGAAACCGCTGCTGCAAAGAACCCCAGATGATATAGAGGCCTTGAACATCCTGGGTAATGCGCTAGTGCTCAACGATCAAGCTTATGCTGCTATGGTTACTTATCGGCAGATTCGGCAGCTTGACCCTGACTGGGAGATCATTCCCCTGCGCAGAGAAGGGAAGCTGGTGACCGGTGGATCGGGTGAGGTCATAGGCTTGGCGCCGGATGTTTCCGCCAGACATCCGAATTACCCACAGACCGAGATCCTCGATATTCTGCAGCTCCTCGAGGAGGAGGATTATCCAGCTGCGATCACAGCTTCAAAATCTTATCAGATCCAGAATATAGAAAGCCGCTCGCCTTATCATGTGTTGGGTAAAGTATACCTGGCAGCAGGTCAGAAGCAGAATGCTCGCGACGCGTTCATGAAAGCGTTGAAGCGCTTACCTGGGGATCCTCTCGCCAATACGAGCCTTGCGGCGTTGGCGATTGAAGATGGAGATGCGTCCGCTGCGCGCGGATATTACGAGAGAATTCTTGCCTATGATCTGGATAATTTGGATGCCCTGACCCGGATCGCTGCACTGGAGGCTCGCGAGAAAAACCCGAAAGCCGTTGTGCGACGATTGGAGCAGGCGCGTAACGCCCATCCGGAAGCGCTTAAGCCGAGGCTCAACCTGGCGAGCTACTACTTGTCGATGGGTGAACCGGAGAAAGTTGCGCCGTTGTTTCATCACCTCGATGAGCAGCTACGCAACTCGCCAAGGGTGATCGAGATGAACTCGATTGCGTGGTTAAGACAAGCGGAATATGAAAAAGCGGTGGAGGGATTTGGGGTGCTCGTTGAAGCCGAGCCGCATTTAGCCAGGCCGCGCTATCTTCTTGCCATGGCGATTAGCGCAAGTGGCGATGCTCAGCGTGGTAAAGCCGAATTGCAAGCGGCACTAGAACTGGATCCAAACCATATTCCTACACTGCTTAGTCTCGCAAAAATAGCGGGTAATGAGAACGCGTTGGAAGACTTGAAGCAGCATACCGGGCGACTTGCCGAATTGGCGCCCGATTCGCCAGACACGCTGCGACTGCAGGCGATGACAGCCAGGGCAAGCGGTGACGCGAATGGCGCTAGCGCTTATGCTGAGCGAGCATTCTCTCTGGCAGCGTCATCTGAGACTGCCATGGATCTAGCCGATTATCTGTGGGCTGCCGGTCGGGGTGAGGCGGCGGAAGATCATTTGCAGACCTGGCTCGCTACTAGCTCCGCTGACATACCGGTGCGCCTAACTCTGGCTAATCAGCTGCAGCAGCGCGGCGATATTGTTGGTGCCCGTGAACAGTATCGGGCAATTCTCGACGTACAGCCCAATAATGTCGTAGCGCTGAACAACTTAGCCTGGCATTTGAAAACGCTGAATTTGAAGCAAGCTCTACGGTATATTGATCGCGCCGTGAGCATTGCGCCGGACAACCCTTCTGTATTGGACACGCAGGCGATGATCCTGTTCGAAAATGCAAATTTTTATAGAGCTAAGCAAAGTATCTGGAGGGCTTTGCAGTATTCACCTGATGAGCCTTCCATGCGCTACCATGCTGCGATGATTCACGCTGCATTGCGTGAAGATTCCGAGGCTATTGCCATTCTTGAGGCCATTGCCGCTGATAGTGGAGAGGACTTTCCCGAGCGCGCTCAAGCGATGGAATTGCTGGTGAATCTGCAAGAGTAGCACAGGGATGTCGGATGTTATTGCGGAAGAGACTACCCGGGATCAGCTGGTGTGTAGTCGCCAACGACCTGGTCGGCTATCAGCTTATCGATTTCATTTTTCGAGTACCCTGCCTCCCGAAGTATGGCTCTGCTATGTTCGCCCAGCCGCGGTGGGTGGCGGTACAGAGCGGCGGGTGTTTTGGAAAGATGACCGGGGTAACGCACATAGCGCATGGCGCCTGCCTCTGGGTGTTGTGCATCGAACACTGTACGATTGTGCTTGACTTGGGGGTCTTCGGCGAATTCCCGGATTGTTTTTACAGGCCCGAACGGTACTCCGACGGCCTCCAGTCGCTCCAGTAGATCACTGGTTTTGAAGCGCTTCATCACGTCTGCGATGGCGTCAAGCCAGGGGTCGAAATCGCTGATGCGCTCGCCGACGTTGCGCATCCCCTCCCGGGTTAGTAGTTCAGTGCATTCCAAGGCATTGCATAGGCCATTGAAATGGTTATCTTGCAGTGCCATACCCACGACGTAGCCGTCTTGTGTTTCGAAAGTGCGCAGCACAGCCAGCGGTTCGGGATCCTGCATATCATTTGGGACAAAGCTGTCCACCGAGATCATGTCCGGCAACGAATTGGTAGCCCATGCATCCATCATAGGTACGTCCACACGTTGCCCCTTGCCAGTGCCACGCCCACAGTCCCTGGCATACAGAGCGGCAATAGCAGCCCCAGCGGCGGTGCTTGCGGTGGTTTTATCGACAATAGCTGATTGGATGAGCTGCGGTTTGCTGTCGAAGGCCATGCCTTGAATGTGCATCATGCCAACCAGCCCCTGTGCGAGTGGGTCATAAGCTGGCTTGTGGCAATAGGGCCCGGTTGGTCCAAAGCCGGTGATAGACAAGTAGATTAACCTGTCGTTGACGCATTGTAAGTCTGTGTAGCCTATACCTAGGCGATCCGGTACGCCGCCGCGAAAATTTTCCACCAGGATATCGGCATTTTCTGCAAGCTTTTTTATGAGGGAAATGCCCCGCGGGTTTTTAAGATCCAGCGCCAGACTACGTTTGTTACGGTTCATTTGTGTGTAGAAGCCAGTCAAGCCTGCCTTCTGCGGGGGAGACATCCAGCGTGCCAACTCACCATGCATCGGTTCGATCTTG
>JABSPW010000211.1 GCA_013214285.1 Halioglobus sp.
TTCCTGGGGTGCGGGGAAATCGCGCTGGCTGGTCCAGCCCGATGCGAATGGCAGGCGGGAAAAGCTGCCTCTTTTTCGTCCCAAACTATGCAGTAGTTTGATTATCAGACCGGTCAGCCATTGATACAACTTGGGGTGTCTCGCTACCCAGGTATGCACTTTTAATCCCCAGCGCCAGCGTGGCGCTGTCAGATGACTGCGGTTTTCCTCTGAGCGCAGATCACGGAGTAGATCGGGCAATGGAATATCGGCTGGACAAACCTCCGCGCAGCGGCCGCAGGTGGTGCAGGCATTGGGTAGAGCGCGACTTTGCTCGAGGGACGTTAATAAAGGAGTCAGAATAGATCCCATCGGACCCTGATATACGGAATCGTAGGCGTGACCGCCGATGCTGGTGTAGATCGGGCAATGAGTCAAGCAAGCACCGCAGCGTATGCAATGGAGTATGTCCTGATAATTACTGGTAAGTATTTCGCTGCGCTGGTTGTCCAGCAGAACGAAGTGCGTCTCTAGCGGCCCGTCGACATCTGTGTCGCGCCTCGGGCCCGAATAGAAACTGGTGTAACAGGTCTGGGGTTGACCGGTTGCCGAGCGGACCAATAGGCGCAGCATAGCTGTTGCGTCCTCTGCGCGGGGCAGGACTCTATCGATCGTTGTGCATACGATCAAAACGTTGGGCAGATTAGCGCACAGATCACCGTTGCCCTCGTTGGTGACTAACATCGAATAGCCATTGTCAGCGATAAGCGCATTGGATCCTATGATACCCACCTCCGCATTAAGAAAGTGACTGCGTAACATATGGCGTGCCTCGGCAACTAAATCGTCTGCCTTGGGCAGCTCCCGGTGGCCCAGTTTGTGGTGCTGTTGGAACAGCATACGGACGTCAGCAGCGGTTTTGTGCAGCGCGGGCCCGACAATATGGCTGGGGGATTCGCCTGCCAACTGGATAATGTACTCACCGAGGTCGGTTTCCATGACCTCCAGGCCGGCTTCACGTAAGAAGCTATTCAGCTGTGTCTCCTCTGTCACCATGGATTTGCCTTTGACCACATGCCGAGCGTTGTGCTGCTGACAGATATCCAGCACAATACTGTTCAGTTCGTCCCCGTCGCGGGCAAAATGTACACGGTTGCCATTAACCACGGCCTCGTGTTCAAAACGGCTCAGATAGTGGCCAAGATTATCCAGCGTATGCTGACGGATTTGCTTGACGTGTTTGCGCAGGTCCTCAAACCCGTCGAAACTCTCGATCGCAGCACTACGCAACAGCGGTGCGAGCATGCCGAGCGCATCCCGCCGTTCAGCTGCGCTGGTATCCTTCAACGCCGCGCTAGCGTTCTGCAAAAAATGCCCATTCCTTGACACCGCCACTTATTGGCCTTTCCCGATAGCGGCGGCATCCAACCTGTCGCAAAGCAGTTCTGCAATGTGACGCACGTCGATGTCATCGCCGCGGCGCAACGCCCGCCCGGCTATATGCAGCAGGCACCCCAGGTCTCCGCCGGCGAGGATACGCGCTCCAGTGGTCAGGGCATGGTCCAATTTGTCGTTGACCAGCTTGCCGGAAATTTCGGGCATCTTGGCGCAGAACGTTCCACCAAAACCGCAACACACCTCGGTCTGTGGCAGTTCATTGATCTCCACATTGCATTGCTCCTTGAGAAGTTGGCGTGGTTGCTTCTTGATATTCATTTCGCGCAGGCCGGCACAGCCGTCGTGGTACGTCACCGCGGGCAGGGCTGGCGCGTTATCTCTCGGCGGTAGGCGGGCGATATCCGTGAGGAAAACAGTGAGTTCGAAAGTCCTCGCAGACAACTCCTGCGCACTTTTTCGCCAATCTCCTTGCAGTAGGCGGGGATAATGCTCGCACAGCATGCCCGTGCAGGAGCCAGAGGGCACCACCACGTAAGCGTAGCCTGCCAACATGGCGATGACGTTTTTAGCCAAGGGTATGGCTGCTTCAGGGTCGCCGCTATTATAGGCAGGCTGGCCGCAACAGGTCTGCTGATCGGGTACGATGACGTCACAATGAGCTCGCTCCAGCAGCTCGATACAGGCAAAAGCCACCGAGGGTCGGAATAGGTCCGCCAGGCATGTTGCGAACAGGGCGACCTGCTTGCGATCAGGGGGCGACGTTTGCCGCTCGTGTAGCTCTTTCATGCCGACCGCAACCCCGTGTAGTAGTCCAATAAAGCGAATGATGAAATAGCGACGTTGCTGCCAAGTATATCCAATCGGTTTATGCGGTGTCGCCCCAGTAATGAAGGTGTTTACATCACACCCTGCAACGCCCACGAGATAAGTGCCGCTGCCACACAGAGCAATATGGCACTGCCACCAGTTGCCAGCGGATGACGGCCCTCGAGCAACTTGACCAGCACCGTCTTGCGGTCAACCTTGATGCCGTTGGCGCTAATTGGCTGCAGCTGACTCTTGATTTTTTCGGATTGAAATGCTGGGATTAGCAGGCTGCCACAGAACACAACAATATCGTCGATCAGCAGAAACGGGCCGCGACGCTGGATGCCAGAGCTGCTTGCCACGTGATACATGCCGTTGTGATCGACCAGCACCACACGATTACCCAGGATGCCGATATGGCCTATCGGTTTGCGGGCCAAAAGTAACAGTGCCAGTGCTGGTCCTGCCAATGCCAACATCAGCGCTACAAGCTGCCAAGCGGTCACACTTGCCAACACACCCAGGAGCACGAAAACGCTGGCGAGGGCGCTATAACCTAGCAATCGGTAGCGCAGCCGATTATGACGGTTGGTAGCAGGTGGGATCCATTGAATCTGATTCGTATTATCATCCAGCAGTTCAGCGCCACGCTCTCGCTGTGGCTGGTATACTTGTTGTCTGAGACGCTGCAATAGTCCCAGTCCGAACCCCAGGGCAGTGATGATGATGGCTATCAAAAATCCCCCTCGCCATGTTATCCGTTCCAATTCGATGTGTTGTTGCCGCTCGTCTACGAGGACCTCTAGGGTGGAGGAAACGAAAGGCGTCTCGGCGTTTCCTGAGGCGTTGAAGCGCTGCAAGGCCGTGCTGTGCTGATCGCTGACTAAAGTTTTTTCGCCCCAGTGGGCCAAGGCGAGGGGTTGGGAAAAGACCGACAGATCGACTTGGCCAAGGCTGTTCCATTCGTCGTCAAATCGGTACAAGCCCGGTTTTTCCGATCCGCTATCATACAAAGTTACCCACCAGGCGCTTCCTGACCAGATAAAGTCTCCGACGCGGCCGAGTTGTGCATCTACGGCTGCGGTTGGGAGTAAAAGTACTTCGTCCAGCTGCTTGCCGAAAGTAGTGTCCTCGTAGCGATAAACGCCGATACCGGGCCCTTCTGCACTGTTGAGGAACAGTAGCCCAGCATGCAGGCGCAGTGCGGGGTTCTCGGAAAGGTCCGCTTCGGCTGAGGCAATTACTTCGCCTTGAGCAGAAAATTTTGTGAGTCTGGAATTGCCCGCAACAATTATGCTGTCATCGATAGGGTTCATGGCAAAAGCAGTCGGGTCAGCATTGAGCTCCGGTACTATGGGAGTGCAGGCGGAGGTCTCCAGATGGCAACGCAATAGTTGGTTCTGTGTGGCGTCCAATAGTCTGCCCGTTGCAACTAACGCGTTATCAGTGTCGAATGCCATCGGCGCAGACAGTGAACCCAGACCGAGTGACTTGATAGGCCTATTCACAGTAGCCACACCCGCGCGGTCGTGCAGCAGCAGTGTATTGCCGGAAAGTAGTACCAGCCCTCCATTCGCATCAACTGCAGCAGCGGTCACGCCTGTTGCTGCAGGGGAAGGCGCTGAATGTATAGAGCGCTCAGCGGTGAGTAGCGATAATGCCAGTCCGACGAGGCCAAGCGTGTAGAAACGTTTCTTGAGTCTGCGGGCGTTGCTAGACCGGACACGAATTTCCCGGCTGTTGCGGAAGGGCCGAAGCGTGTACATATTCGGTTCGCCAGGCGGAGGCTTTCTTGTAGGTGGGGGCAGCTGGACTTCTGCAGAGCGTGTAGTCGAGTGCAATGCAGAGAGTGCCCTCGAGGCCACATCGCCCTGAAGCGTTTTTCCTGTCATCGTTTCAAGTTGAAGCGCCTCTCTTGCGGTTCGCAGCCGAGCCCTTGACTGTTGTTGAGCTTCCCATCGCTCGCGCTCTGCATCTGTCTTGATCTTTCGCGCTGCCAGTGCTTCCTCACGCGTGATT
>JABSPW010000212.1 GCA_013214285.1 Halioglobus sp.
TAAGTCTTACAGTAATAAATTCTTCTACAGCTGTCTCACTGATCTTAGTATCCCAGTATATAAATTGATGGTATTCCAGCTGATGTTTATCAACATACTTTTTCTTCGATATGCCGCTGCTATTGTAGCGATCTACATGGGCCTGCCAATGATTCTTCTTCATGCCATTCTCCTGCGTGATGGGTGGGCTCACTATGGCAGGTAGGGGTGAAACTGGGTAGTATGGGGTTTAAAGACCGCTTACGGTGATACTGTTGAAAAACTCATTTTAAATCTACGCTACCAGTATTATTTGGCAAGCCGTTCCTAGAATTATCTTTAATATTTGGCGCTATTGCTGCCAAATATTTGTTATCGGGTTGAATTACATTCTATTTTGCGCATTTCCAGGATTAACAGGCGCAGCTTCCCTATCGTCGGAGAGGAGCTCGACCAAAGTACTTTACTTGGGGTTCTAGCGGGTAATCACCCAAATGTCCGGGAATAGGCTGTAGCCCTTTAAATTCGGGGCCTTCAGAGCTGGACTCCAATCATACACTCGCTAAATCCTCTTTATTTGCTCGTGCTACATACAATTATGCGGCGAAACTGACTCCTTTCACTGCCTCATCAAGATCCCAATCTTCATCATTTTCAGCAAGATCATAGAAGCCGTTCAGCATAATGTGTTCCCAGGATGCTGGCGAGATGTTTTTCAAGAGTACTAGTTGCTTCTCGTTGCCTGAGTTTATGCAATGCGTTTTAAATGACGACATAATTTTTGCATTGTAGTACACGATACAGTTTGCCAGTACGTCAGCACACGCATTCCACGTCTCCATTTCTTCAGGGTCTTTGCGGCGAAACCGGTTGCCACCCATCGACGCAAGTGCGCGTTTAAGCCCTTGGAATTGTTCGCCGCGATTTAATGATTCCTGAATCACTTGCCTGAGTTGTTTACCATCGGCATAGTCTAACAAATGTAGGCATTTAAAAATGCGATTATATTCGGCCAGGGCTTGCATCGTGGTATTCTTCATCGAATAACTACAGAGCTTCTTGACCAACGTTGATTGTTGCACCGTACGTATGCCAAGGGATATAAATATTTTGGTAATGTTATCCCATTCAGATTCGATCAGTTTCCAATTAATATCCGTTGCCATCGATAATTTCACGCCGTTATCATACTTTACATCAAACTCTGTTAAGAACCGGTGTTTAAACTTGGCATATCGCGGAGTGAATTGATAGCCAAAGGCATTCAGTAAGGCGTAATTAAATTGGTTGGTACCGTGAGTATCCGTTGAAACTATCGAAGCCTTTAGTTCCGAATTGCTATTATAAACCAGGTCAAACAAATGATGGCTTTCATGAGATCGTGCCGAGATAACTTTACCGTTTGTGGCGAAGTGTGACGCTACCAACGTATAAACAATCCCACTCCTTTTCAAGCTAAAATGTTTTGGCGCATGGCCAACGAGTGGGTTTCCATGTTTGCTCCCGAAACGTTGTCCGTCAGCACTGGAATGTATCTCACCATCGCTGAGACGAAGGTCGTCAAAGATGGAAAGTCGCGTAGCATCACTGGTGATGGCACTGATGGCTTCCTGCAATGAACCATGATGAAAACAATCGTCTTCTATGCGCTTTAGCTCCTGATACTGTTGCCCTGATACGGAGGCGAATTTAAATGTACCCTGAAACGTGCCATTGGCAATGAGACAAGCCAACAAACACTCCATCTCAATCGCTGATTTCTTATAGCGGGTCGACTGCGGCCTGAGCTTATCAAGAAACCCTGTTTCTGCATTCACATGGCGTAGCACATTGACTATTGTCTTCTGATCAAACTTGGAGAAGAACTTCTCTGTCAGTACAGTATCCTTCGCTTCCACGGCTCTTGTCCATAGCAGCTTATCTTCATTGGGTTTACGTCGTATGTAGCTATTGGTTCCATCGCAAACTCGAGAACTGACAGAACCAATTTTATCTTGTAATAGTGCTTTTAGTTGCTCTAAGTGCTCATGCTTCGAATTGATCATCCAGTCCAAACCGAGATCAGCTAAATGCTTATGGCGCTGCCGCCATAAGGTATTATTCACCAAATAGTCGTCAAAACTGCGGTATTCCAGGCTATTTTCGACAAAGATATCGCCTTTGCGGATACCATCATAAATCGTGCTATATAACGCCCATTCACTACGATTCGACGCGCGTTGTTTGTCAGCCACTTTAATATATTTCTTATCCCTGTGCTTCATGATGCGCCCATCCAAAGGTGGAACCATTATATTGGTTTCCAACGCGTGTTTCGTTGAAGCGATCTGCCAATTCAGAATGTCGTTTACT
Source organism: Halioglobus sp. (assembly GCA_013214285.1). Classification (GTDB taxonomy): domain Bacteria; phylum Pseudomonadota; class Gammaproteobacteria; order Pseudomonadales; family Halieaceae; genus Marimicrobium. The sequence continues at coordinate 2,332 of JABSPW010000212.1, forward strand.
CGGCACTTGATCTCTAACTTTCTAAATAAGGGGCGAATTTTAGAAACGACCTGACTGAAGTGATTGTCAAAATACTCCCACTTGAAGTGAGCCTTGTCTGGCTTGGCATTATCCATCGATTGACTGACCAGCGGTATATCGGTTTCAGAAATAATGCGAAACGCATTTTCTCGAAAAGACCCTAGATCCAAATCATTGCCGAATGACTTGTCAATAAACAGGTTGATTAGTTGTGGCACTTTCTCAATCGTCTCCGCGAGTGCAAGGGCTTGAGAGACCACATGCTCATCACGATAGCTTTTCGCTAGGTCTTCAATTTCTTTGAATGCGACAAAAAACGAGACCGTCAAACTGTCATTGGATTGCTGAAACCGAGTCGCAACAAAACAGATCAAATAGATGAGTGCCTTCTCGTCCTTGAATTCCCGCAGGTCTCGAATATTATAATCACGACATCGCTTGGCGAAGTAGCGAATGTTGCCAACACTGAGTTTAATAAGCTTACGAATGAGATTGTTTGCGCGCTTGGATAGACCACTGAGTACCTCATGGCGTGACAGCTCACCTTTATTCTCACCAGGCTTGTTTGATTTGGCCAGCTTCTTGAGGGCATTAAGTCCGTATTGGCTTTTTTCTCGAATCAGCAATTGCAAGAAGTCTTCTTTGTTGGGCAAAAGTTTTTTGATGGCGTGTGCGAGTCGCGTTTCTTCATTGTTTACAACCGCTGATATTACCTTTTGCAGCGTCGAATACCCCGGCACAGCTATCTCTCTGGACTTAAGCCAGGTTAATGCATCACTAAATAATTCTTGGTGATCCATATAGTGCTTTGCTCGGCCAAGTAGATGTGACGCCATTGTCTCTTCGGCGGTTCTATCACAGCGCTTAAATCTTTCGATAGTAAACACCTTTTTATATAGCTCGCTTCGTGTTTGCCGGTTTTTCTTTTTCTTTTCTTAGATGCCTTCGGGAAGTACCGCTGTACAACATGGTAATAATCATCGACGATCTCGTGCCATTGATAAACTAAGCAGACTCGCTTTATCCGAAAGTAGCCCAGCATCAAAATAAGATGGACGCGATTTCTGGTCGCGTTCGATCGGTTCACGATTGCCAGTTCTTCATCGGTGAGCGTAAAGAAATATTCTTGTTCTTGCGCATTGAGTTTAGGGATAGAATAGAGGTCTTGGATTTCGGGCGCTGCCAGGATTGAAAGGCGATTTGAATGCGAGGTCATTGCTACTCCAAAAGCCGCGTATTCTATCTGAGATCGACCTGGTTTGGATGGCCCTATTTGGCTGGTATGCCAGCCAAATAATACTGACGGGGGGCTGTGTGATTGATGTCCAGCTCTAGAGACCCTGAAACTAAAGGGCTACAGCCAATTCCCGGACATTTGGGTGATTTCCCGCTAGAACCCGTTGTTGGTTCTGAGAAAGTATGTTTTACATAGCCTGAAAGAACAGTTCCCAATTGATACTCGGCCAAGAGACCTACGTCAGTTTTTTCTCCCACTCCATAGATGAAGCTAGTGCCAACCGCCGGGTAGAGAATTGAATCGACTCTGGAATTTCCCTTGCCAAGCGGACGGGCGCTATC
>JABSPW010000213.1 GCA_013214285.1 Halioglobus sp.
ATAGAAATTTTGTAATCAATAAAATTCTGAGGATCAACGAGAACGAAATCACGGTACAGGCGACGGAGAATGACCGCTATGGCTATCGCCGGATCACAGCCCTTCTCAGGGATCGAGGATGGTAGGTCAACCATAAGCGCGTGGAGCGGATCTGGCGTCGGGAGGGGCTCAAGGTGCCCTATAAGCAGCCCAAACGGGCCAGACTTTGGCTAAACGATGGTGCCTGCGTCCGGCTCCGCCCTGCCTGCCGGAATCATGTCGGGTCTTACGACTTCGTGATGGACCGCACCGAAGATGGCCGAGCTTTCCGGCTGCGGGAGGGACTGCTCAACGGGGAAATACTCTACACATTGATGGAGGCACAAGTGTTGTTGGAGGGATGGCGGAGGCATTACCACGAAATACGACCGCATAGCTCGCTGGGCTATCGACCACCGGCGCCACAAACGAAGCAATCAGAAATTAACTGGGTTGTACCGGGGCTACAAACAGGGGCAAAATCAATGGCACCATAACTCTAGAGCTGGACTCGGTCCCGGGGGCAGGTCAATGCACCGTATCCGCTCCGTAAATCTACACTCTAGGAAATCGAATCTCGCTACGAATCGCGACTCAAAGAAACCATGTCGCACCAGTTTCGACACGATGATGACTTGCCTCTGGCGACCACACTGCATGCATACTATTCCTTGGCACAAGGCGTCGGGCAGGCATCAGAAATCGCCTGTAGATACATCAATATTGGTGACCCGCTATTTGTTTTCCTGATAGCGCCGTTCTCACCGCTGAGGCGGGGTAAGTATCAGACATTTTTCCTTAACGAGGTGGGGAATATTGACCGCCTCGCAAGCATTAGGGATCATATTGTCAGAAAATTCCTTACAAGAATGTTTGATGTCTAAGACCGTTATCACCTTTGGCACCTTTGACGTATTCCATGTCGGACACCTGCGATTGCTCCAGCGTGCGGCCAGTTTGGGGAACAGGCTTGTCGTTGGCGTGTCCAGCGATGCCTTGAATATCGAGAAGAAGGGTCGACTGCCTGTTTATTCTGAGGCCGAGAGAACAGAAATTGTGGGTAGCCTTAGGTGCGTTGATACAACATTTATTGAAGAGTCACTGGCCAAAAAAGGCGAGTATATCGCCGGCTTCAAGGCCGATGTCCTGGTTATGGGAGACGATTGGGAAGGAAAATTCGATGCATATCGCGATAATTGCGAAGTTGTCTACCTGCAACGGACCCCAGCGATTTCTACCACGGAGGTCATCGAAAAGATCCGACTGTGAGCGTGTCGGTCGGAACCGGACTCAATACCGGCAGATCAGCTCGGCAAGGTGATTTAGCTGCCTGTCAGCGACGTATCCATCGGTATTCTCCCCGTACACAGCCGCGGTGACTGCCTCGTGGCTTTCAGAATATTGCCTTGAATAAGACTCCGGGTTCTTTAGTGTCTGCTCTAGACAGGTACTCAGTTCGTCCATATCACTGACCACCATTCCAAATCGACAGCGTTTATCAAGGGAGAAGCCATTTTTGAAGGGTGGCGGTACATCCAGGAAAATTGTAGGTCGATTCAGTGCCAGGTAATCGAAGGAGATGGAGGACCAGTCGCAGATCAGTATGTCCGCCAACATTAAAAGACCTTCGGCGTCCGGAAAGTCCTTCATGGAACAGTAGCGCACGTTGTCGTAAGACCTGGAATCAATGCTGGCGTTGATGTGGCTACGTATCACTAAAGTGGTCTCTCTTGCCTGGCAAATACTACTCAGGCGCTCGATGAAGTTGTCCTGCGTTTGGTTAAAGGGAAACAGTTCTCGGCCTTTGTCATCCTGCTGCCAGGTTGGAGCATATAGTACAATCGAGTGCCCCTCGGGAATGTCAGCCCTGACTTTTAATGCCGGATCGGGGGGTTCTCTACGAAACAGTTTGTCGACGCGAGCGTATCCGTTGGGAATAACTTTTTCCTCGTCAAACGCGTATTGATGCACATAGACTTCTTTCAACAATGGTGATGAAACCCATACTTCGTCGTATTGATGTTGTACCCGGAAGTCATCCGGAACAAACCCTTTGAAGGGAATACCGTGCCAGACGTCGATGAACAGTATACTGGTTAATCGGACTAGCGGTGACATGGCATGCAAGCCGTGATCCGTGATAATTGCGCTGCTGCGTCCAGTTTTCAGCATGTCCGACAGGGATCCGCAACGCAGAACGCGGACACCTTCACTGAGTAGCGTCTGACTGTATTGTGGGTCCAATGACAGGAAGTACAGGTCGAATCTGTCACTGTAGGATTTCTGCCACTCCTCGTAGAGTGCGCTCAGATTTCCTGACAGCTGGTGTCCGTATAGGATCACGGTCGGTTTGTCAGGCGCTGGCAACAGGTGACGCCCAGCGGCCGCCAGGAGGGTGAATAGCCCCTGCCGTATTAGCAGCAGCCAGTGGCCAGGTTTGCTTTTATAGATTTTCATTGCTGCTTGATTCTATCGCATTATTGGCTATCTCTCAGAAGGAGAGTTGCGGAAATGCCTCCAGCAGATAAGTCGGCAGTATCAGTGAGGGTACTGCCAAGTTAAGTCTTTGAAGCGATGGAAATCCGGGCACTGGACATCAAGCAACAGCCCTACTCCATTGAGCGAACGCACTGATCCTGAAATTCCGATAGTGTTCAGCCCTGACTAAGTGCCTTCCTAGATTAAATAAATTGGACACCGCAGCATGGGCCGTCACAAACCGCCGAGCCTGCTCCATTGACTTGAATCGTCGCATTCCTCGCTCCCTGACTCTGGTCGCCTCATGCGATTGCTCAGCCCGATTGTTCTCATACCGCTGAGTACTGTGGATCGTCTCACGAATCAGCTCCCGGTGCGCTACACCATAACTGCGTAACTTATCTGTCACGATCTTTCTAGGTTCTACACCGTATCTTCGCAATAGCCTTCTAAAGAAGCGCTTAGTCGCAGCACCATCGCGCTTGGCCTGCAGATAGACATCAATGACCTCACCATCCTGATCCACGGCCCGCCACAGATAACGCTGCTTGCCGTTCATCTTCACGCAGACTTCCCCGATGTGGAAGGTGTCACCATATCCTCGGTGCTTTCGCTTCAGTCTTATAGAATAGATTGCTCCGAATTTGATACACCACAGGCGAATTGATTCCCGAGTTACGGTGATGCCTCTCTCAGCTAGCAGATCTTCGATATCACGGTGGCTCAGATTGAATCTGTAGTAGAGAGCCAGACGGCGTAGCTGATGATGTCTGATGGGAATCGGTGGCGTTTATACCTATTCATTCGCCAAGTTTACCAATTTCGATCCGTTAACTTGGCATTACCTGCATCGGCAATCGAAAGATCAAGCTCAGCACGGTATTTGCCGGGCAAACGGTGGGAATCCGGGAAGTCGCTGACCAGATTTGGCAAGCCAGCTTTATGCAGTATGATCTAGGATTCGTCGATAAGGAGGTCGGACGGGTGGACCCCGGCCCTAATCCTTTTCTACCGGAACTGTAAAAGATGTACCCGGCAGACGATGTAAACCATGTCTCCGGTATGCACCCCCTGATAATATGGCGGAGAGCGAGGGATTCGAACCCTCGATAGGGTATTAGCCTATACACCCTTAGCAGGGGTGCGCCTTCAGCCACTCGGCCAGCTCTCCGGGGGAATTCGCGCAACACGTGTGTCCCGCGACCACAGGCGCGGCATCATACCATAATTAGTTAGGATCCAAAGGGACGCGTTAGCAGTCCAGCGCTACCTTAGCTCTTTTTGTCTGTCGCTTGCGCCTCGCCTTCGTGAATGCGGCTGTAAATTTCCTCACGGTGCACGGCAACATCCTTCGGCGCGTTCACACCAATGCGCACCTGATTACCC
>JABSPW010000214.1 GCA_013214285.1 Halioglobus sp.
TTCTCAGTGGCGTACCAGCGATTTCGGTTCGGCAGACTGCCAGCACTCTCGCCGGGGAAGCCGGTGCCTGTTGCCGTGCCAATACCAAACCTGCCAAATACTTCCCGGATGGGTTCGTGACCGAGGTCCAGCGCAATTTTAGTCACGCCCACCTGGCTGGACTTTTGCAGCACGCGGGTCAGGGTGATCTCGCCGTAGTTGCGCGGATCAGGGTAGGTCTTAGGGCCCACTCGAATGCGGCCCGGCGAGGTATCGATCACCGTATCGGGTGCATAACGCCCGCTTTCCAAGGCGGCCACCAAGGTCAGGGACTTCATGGTCGATCCTGGCTCATACACATCTGTCAGCGCACGGTTGCGCCGGCCCGCGTCGCGACCCGATCGGGTGCCGTTGGGGTTATACACCGGGTAGTTGACCATCGCCAGCACCTCACCGGTACGACTGTCCAGAGTTACCACGGTGCCGGATTCAGCCTTCAGAGCAGCGACCGCGCGCTGCAGCTCACGGTGTTGCACATACTGCAGACGCAGATCGATACTCAGCTTCAGATTCTTCCCAGGCTGCGCGGGCTGCATGACACCGATATCACGCACAACCTCCCCGCGACGATCCTTAATATGCCGCTTCTTCCCTGTTTTGCCCTTGAGCCAGTCATCGTAGGCAAGCTCCAGACCCGCAATGCCGTCGCCATCAACATTAGTGAAGCCCACCAACTGAGCTGCCACCTCGCCTGCAGGATAGAAGCGTCGGTACTCCCGCTCCCCGGACACACCGCCAATACCCCGCTCGAGAATCGCTCGCGCCTTCGCCGGGGTCTGATGCCGCGAAAGGTACATAAATTGCTTGTTACCATAGCGCTCGAGCCTCTCTTTGAGCGCAGAGAGCGGCATATCGAGCGCCCCAGCCAGTTCAGCTAACCGCTCAGATTGCTTCAGTTTTTGCGGATTTGCCCAGACCGAAACCACCGGTGTGCTGACTGCCAGCGGCTCGCCACGACGGTCGGTGATTACACCCCGATAAGCGGGTATTTCCGTGGTACGCAGTGACCGCATGGCACCCTGGTCCTGCAAGAACTCGTAGCCACGCTCCAGATCGAGTATCTGCAGCGACAAAATCCGCCAGACCAACAGCGCGAGCATGCACCCCAGTGCACCAAGCACAAGGTAGAAACGCCACAAAGGCTTGGGCCGGAAACTCTCCGGGGGAGTCACTTCGCCACCACCTTGTACTGCCCGAGATCCGGCTCGGTCATACCCAGATCACCCCGCGCAATGGACTCCACTCGATAGTGGGATGCTTGCGTACTCTGTTCCAGCACCAATCGTCCGTAATCCTCCTGCAGGTACCATTGATCAGACTCCAGCGTCTGCAGCCGCGCATAAAGCGCGCGACAGGCATGCGTCGAATAAATCGTCGCAAACGCCGACAACAGCACCATCAGCAGCAGCGCAGCGTTGATAGCGAGCAGGTGCGAGCTTGATTCCTGCGCGTCACTGACATTGGTATTTGCCGCTCTTGCCACCGTTTCCCTGCCTGCTTCCTTTCTTATTCTCTGATTTTTTCCGCTACGCGCATCACCGCACTGCGCGCTCGCACATTTCTCTCAATCTCCTCTTCACTCGCGCGCACCGGCTTACCGAGCAATCGCATGCGCCGATTGCGCTGACGCTCGGTGACCGGTACCCCCGCGGGCAGTGAATCTCCCCTGGCCATATCGCGCATGTAGCGCTTAATCATGCGGTCTTCCAGCGAATGAAAACTGATTACAACGAGACGTCCGCCGACACGCAACAGATCCAGTGCACCCGTGAGAAAGTCCTGCAAGTCTTCCAGTTCACGGTTGACCTTGATCCGCACTGCCTGAAAAGATCGGGTCGCCGGGTGTTTGTGCTTTTCCCATCGCGGATGGGCTGCACTCACAACTCTTGCCAGTTGCGCCGTTGTTTTGATCGGCGATTGTTCCCGCGCCGCGATGATAGCTGCCGCTATGCGACGCGCGAAACGCTCCTCCCCGAATTGTTTCAACACGCCAGCAATTTCACTGCGATCCGCATACGACAGCCACTGCGCGGCAGTCTCACCGCTGCTGGTGTCCATGCGCATATCCAGTGGTCCATCGTGCATAAAACTGAATCCTCTATCAGCTTCATCCAGCTGCGGGCTCGACACACCGAGATCGAGCAAAATGCCATCAACTGCGTCTATCCCCATACGACGCAGTTGATGGGGAAGCTGAGCGAACGATCCGCGGAAAAAATCGAAGCGGGGCTCACTCTTTTCCAACTCTTGAGCCGCCAACGCCGCGGCTTCATCCTTATCCGTAGCCAGCACCCGCCCACCCTCGTCGAGTCGCTGCAGCAGATAGCGGCTATGTCCCCCACGACCAAACGTGCCGTCAACATAGATACCCCCTGCCTGCGTCACCAGGGCATCGACAGCCTCACGCAGTAGTACCGTGTGATGCGTGCCTGCCATCTACAGCTTCAAGGTCACCAGTTCTTCCGGTAACTCGGCCTGCGGACCCGATTCCTGTAGGGCCTGATCAGTTTCGGCCAACCATTGGTCCTCGGACCACAGTTCGAATTTGTTGCCTTGACCCGCCAATACCAATTTCTTGTCCAAGACGGCGTACTCTCTAAGCGGCTGGGGTAGCAGAAGTCGGCCACTGCCATCCAGTTCCAAGTCCGTCGCGTAGCCCAGTACCAGCCGCTGAAAGCGCTTTATCGCGGGCTTCAGCGTGGGCAATTCCTGAATCTCTTTTTCAATGCGCTCCCACTCGGGCAAGGGGTAAATCGCCAAACAGGTGAATTGGGTATCAATAGTAGCGACCACTCGACCCGCGCAAACGGCTTGCAAAGGCTCGCGCTGGCGGGCCGGAATGGCAAGCCGACCCTTCGCATCCATGTTGATATGCTGCACTCCGCGAAACACACCAATTTCCCCACTCAAATGTGGTCTATAACCCCACTATAGCCCACAAAATCCCACTTCCCGACACTATAGGTGTGGCCCTGGTGCAGGTCAAGCCAATGAAGAGTAAAAAACGTTGTGATTTCAGCTAATTAGCGCGCTTTCAAGCGATTTTGGTCGATATTTTCCGGAAATATTTGTAAAGAATATTGCCAAAAAACAGCTTTATAAAGTCGCTTTCTCAGACTTTACATTAAGTTATTGTTTAGAGCAGAAAAATATAACTTCAGTGTTTTTAGTTTTTTATTGATATAGCGCCACCTGCTCTCACCGGACCGGGGCCTCTAGGCGGCCAGAGGCGCCTTGCGCATGCAGCCGAATAAAATGCATCAGGCTACTGGGGGAAAAGTAGAGCCGGTCGATAAGCCGGGTTCTGTCGAGGACGACCATTCATCTGCGACAGGTGTCACCACCTGCCTGTAGCGACCTACCCGAATCCACTGCGGGCCACAGCGTAAGGATTCCTATTTGGTCTTGCTCCGGATGGGGTTTGCCATCGCCACGCCTGTTACCAGCCGCGCGGTGCGCTCTTACCGCACCATTTCACCCTTACCCGACTACTGAGTAGCCTGGCGGTCTACTTTCTGCTGCACTTTCCGTGGGCTCGCGCCCCCCAGGTGTTACCTGGCACCCTGCCCTGTGGAGCCCGGACTTTCCTCCCCCCCGCCACGATTGGCTGGGAAGCGGTCGCCTGACCGGCTCGGCGCCAAGACTACGCCCTTGGCAAGCCAAGAGCAAGAGCACCCGCGTCGACGGGCTGTTCCACATGGCCTACGGTTCAACAGTCCCCCTGACACCGCTTCATGGCCAGGAGGTGGTCGTACAGCACGTTCTTGCGCAACCCGGTCACATCCGCTACCACCGCCGCCGCGCGCTTTGCAGGCAGCTCATCAGCCAG
>JABSPW010000215.1 GCA_013214285.1 Halioglobus sp.
TCATGATGTTAGGGCCACGCAAACAAATCTCTCCGCGTACACCGGCTGCCACCGGTTGATTGTCGCTGTTGACAATACGAACATCACTGTAAAGTGGTGGCTGCCCCGCCGACCCGAGCTTTTTCACACTCCACTCTGGCGTCAAAAAAGCTGCAAACGGCGCGGTTTCGGTAAGGCCATAGCCCTGGCAGAAATCGATGCCACGGGCGGCGTACAGTTCGATCAGCGATTCTGGCACAGGTGCCGCACCACAGATGAAATTCTGAATAGAGGACAAGTCGCTGTCTTCAAAGGACGGCGCCTGCGACATAAACAGAAACATAGCCGGCGCCCCAAACATGTGTGTCACCGCATAGTGCCCGATATCCTTGAGAACCTGCACAGGATCAAAGTTGCGCAGCAACACGACAGTGGAGCCCACGTGGAAAGCGCTCAGGGTCATGACGTTCAATCCCCCGATGTGGAACAGGGGCGCCGCTGTCAGGATGATGTCATCCCGGGAGCCCCCAAAAGCGAGCATCGCATTTATGTTGTTCCAGAGGATATTGCCGTGGGTCAGCATGGCACCTTTGGGTCTACCGGTCGTCCCGGAGGTATACATGATAACGGCCACATCGTGTTGATCCACCGCTACCGGTGACATCAGCGCTTCAGCACTATCGCGCTCGGTGGGCAGATGACGCCAGTCATCCGCTTCGCTTTCGCTGGAAAAGTAATGGCGACAGCATAGGTTTACTCTTGCCGGTTCCAGCACCGGCCGCAGACTGTCGTCGACAACGATACTGTGCACACCAGCATCATTGATAATGAACGTCAGCTCCTCCGCGGTGAGACGGAAATTCAACGGCACGAATATCGCACCAAGCGCCTGCGCAGCAAACATCGTTTCCAACAACGCGGGATGGTTCAGCCCTAAATAGCCGACGCGGTCACCCACGCAAATACCCGCCGCGCGCAGCAGACTGGCCTGCCGCCGCACACGGTTACCAAACTGCTCAAAGGTGATCTCCTGTTCCTCGAACACCAGGGCAATGCGCTCGGGGTTGAGTTCGGCCCGTCGCAGGGTCGCGATGGCAAGGCTGGTTTCGACACCTGGTCTATTCACACGTGGTCTCCAATAATCTGCGGCATGTGGAGGCGGCCAACCGTTCCTTTCCACACTGCCACAGGGGCTATTATTGCCTAAGCATAGCATTGCTGGGGTGGCGGTGGATAAAGTTGGCTCACCTCACCCCTCCGCCCGGTTAAGCTTGGGACGGAAATCTGCTACCGTTGCGCCTCATTTTTCGCCCCATGGAGCACTTAACGATGACCGACAGCTTTTATCCTCCCCTGCGCACGCTGATGGGACCCGGGCCATCAGACGTGTCCCCTCGCGTGCTTGGCGCTCTGTCACGTCCCACTATCGGGCACTTGGATCCTCACTTCCTGGCGCTGATGGATAGTATCAAGGCGCTGTTGCAATACGCATTCCAGACAGACAATGCACTGACCCTACCCATTTCCGCACCGGGCTCCGCCGGTATGGAAGCCTGTTTTGTCAACTTGGTTTCGCCCGGAGACAAGGTCATCGTCTGCCAAAACGGCGTGTTCGGCGGGCGCATGAAGGAAAATGTTGAGCGTTGTGGCGCGACTGCCGTGATGGTGGAAGATGCCTGGGGCGACGCCGTCAACACCGACAAAGTTACGGCTACGTTCAAGACACACCCAGACGCAACATTACTCGCGTTTGTCCACGCAGAAACGTCAACCGGGGTGCGTAGTGATGCCGCAGCACTCTGCGCGATCGCCGCGGAACACGGGGCACTGACCATCGTTGATACGGTCACATCACTGGCGGGGATAGAGGTCTGCGTCGATGCCTGGGGCGCCGACGCCGTATATTCCGGCACACAGAAATGCCTGTCCTGCGTACCCGGCATCGCACCGGTGACATTCAGCGACCGCGCGGTCGAGCGCATCATGCAGCGACAACATAAAGTGCAGAGCTGGTTCCTCGATATGCAGTTGGTCATGGGTTACTGGGGGGGTGAAGGCAAACGGGCCTATCACCATACGGCACCGATTAACGCACTCTATGCACTGCATGAGTCCCTCCTGATGTTGCGCGAGGAGGGTCTCGAAGCAGCCCATGCCCGCCACCTGCGCAATCACCGGGCACTGGTTGCGGGCCTGGAGGCCATGGGGCTTTCTATGGCGGTGCCGGCCAAACACCGTCTACCGCAACTCAACTCCGTCATCATTCCTGAAGGTGTTGACGACGCAGTGCTGCGCAATGCCCTGCTCTCAGAATTTGATTTGGAAATTGGCGGTGGCCTGGGCGCGCTGGCGGGGAAAACCTGGCGTATTGGGCTAATGGGTTTTGCCAGCAACCCGCGCAATGTCGCGTTGTGCTTGCAGGCGCTGGAGGCGACGCTAGCGCAACAGGGTGCCTCCGTGTTACGCGGCAAAGCACTCCCGGCAGCACAGGCCGAGCTCGATACGGCAGCATAACCCTCAGTCCGCGCTGAGCATCCGCCATAATTGCTTAAATCGCTCTGCGCGCGCGTCCCGGTGCACGTGATACGCTGCGTGGTCGCTCGGCCCTGCTGCCGGGTGCACTGCAATACTCCACAGCGGCTGAACCTCGTTCGGGATCATCGAATAGCGGACATCGATGACGCGGTTTACAGACACCGGATCACGGGCGATATACCCGTTGCTGAACCAACGAAAACGCTCGATATCTCTGGCTTGCTGCGAATCCCGCTCCAACCAGGGTAGATCCCTATCGATGTCCAGCTTTTCGACCGACTCTCCCTGGAACACGCGTGGTGACAGGGTAGCCCGGACCGCGTCGACGTGGAACCGGCGATCGGTTTCATAGACAACCTTCCACAGCAGGATATTGCCGAAACTGGGTTTGGCTTCCAGCCGCAAAGGCGCATGTCCTCGCTCGGCAGCGAGTTGCCGGCCCATATCGATCGCCTCATTGCGTTGCCACACACCTAGCACCATGTAGAGCAACACCCAACACAGCGCGATACGTGAGTACACGGGTTTCCGTTGCCAGGCGCTGAGCAGCACCGCGACAAATAATGGCACGGTAAACAAGGGATCGATAATGGAGATGGTATTCCACGCCACACGCTCGTGACTGAACGGCCAGAACAGCATCGTGCCATAGGTGGTACATGCATCAAGCAAAGCGTGGGTCGCATAGCCAAGCGTGCAGAACAACCAGGTGAGCCGAAAAGACAGCCCCCGCGGCCGACCGACCAATGCGTGCAACACCAGCGCACAGAGCAGGCCACCGACAGGTATGAAGATCAAGGCGTGGGTAAACTGCCGGTGGTACTCAAGGAACAAAAGCGGATCCGCCTCCGACCGAATGAGCACATCCAGATCTGCTGCCATGCCAGCGAGAAAGCCCAGCAGCCCGGCACCTGCTGTGTAACGGGGTTGGCTTAAAGCCTGCGGCAGTGCTGCCCCCAGCGAACCCTGAGTCAGCGGGTCCAACAGCCCACCCACGCCCCATAGGTAAGGTCTCTGCGCAGACAAGACGGCCTATCGCTCACGGTGGCCGGCACAGACTCCATACCGTCACCCGTGATCCACACACCCAGAGTGCACAGCACAGTGATCGCGTTATTTGCCAATGACGTCCCCTGGCTGGTGGTCAAGCAACGCAGTGCGGAGCCCCGCCCATAACACCTGCACCCTCACCGACCGGTGCATCGGCACACCGCGCCAGCTCTCACGGTACCCGGTTATCATGACCGCCTCCAAAGGTACCTATACCCTGGCGGCTATTGACCGTGCCATCGATCATGGCTTGTTTAGTCATGCACTGCGTTTTCCTGTCTGCGAAAATCGTGCGGCCT
>JABSPW010000216.1 GCA_013214285.1 Halioglobus sp.
AGGGGCCGCTAGCGTCAATCAGCCTTTTTTTGCGCTCCCGCCGATGCGCAAAAAATGCGCAGAGCTCTGGTTAACCAACACGCAGGTGAACTTCTGTGCACGGGCCTCCCCTACCGTGCCCGAGTTTCATCTTGATGCCGCAGCGCTGGTAGTTCTTGGCGGGTTTCTGCGCAATGGCTTTTTACACAGGGCGATTCGCGAACAGGGCGGGGCATACGGTGGTGGGGCAACACAGGATTCCGGCATGGCAGCTTTTCGTTTTTACTCCTACCGGGATCCTCGCCTCAAAGAGACTTTGCAGGATTTCGATATGGCAGTGCAATGGATGCTCGATACGCGTCACGACCAGCGGTCGTTGGAAGAGGCTATTCTGGGTGTCGTTGGTAGCCTCGACAAACCTAGTTCGCCCGCCGGCGAGGCCAAGCAAGACTTTCACAATCGCTTGTTCGGTCGAAGTCATACCATGCGTGAAACATTCCGCGAGCGTGTTCTGTCTGTCTCCCTGCATGACTTGCGTCGGGTTACCGAAACATATCTGACGCCGGAAAACGCGAGCACCGCGATAATTACTAGCGCCGGTCAATCCACAGATATCGCCTCCCTAAGCGATGAGTTGGGTCTCGTTGTTCAAGAACTATGAGCAAAGCAACAAACAACGGTGTAAAGATTTGTTAAGCAATACGCCTGACGCAGAAGTGTGGTGACAAGTCAATGCCGGTTGTTCACACTGGTCGTTGACTGAATTCTGCGAGAAAGCTCAATGAGCACGACTGTATTGATCATCGACGATGACCTTGAACTATGCTCTTTGCTCTGTGACTTTCTCTCACTTGAAACGTTTGCTCCCACTGCTGTTCACAATGGACAGGCGGCTTTGGAGCACTGTCGCCGTCATGCCTACGATGTCATAGTACTGGATGTAATGCTACCAGGGATGCAGGGGCTTGATGTACTGCGTGATCTCCGCCAGTTTAGCAATGTCCCAGTGCTTATGCTTACAGCTCGCGGAGAGGATACCGATCGCATTGTCGGTCTTGAGCTGGGGGCCGACGATTATCTAGCCAAACCCTGCAATCCGCGAGAACTATCTGCACGGCTGCGGGCAGTGCTGCGGCGTACCGGGACTGCTGGCAGCAGGGTTATCGCCGAACGACTCGAAGTAGGCACCACCGCGATAGATACGGGTAGTCGCAGCGTCACCCACGCCGGCAACGAACTGACCTTAACCAACGCAGAGTTTAACATTCTAAAGGAGCTCCTCAGATGGGCTGGCACGGTGGTGAGCAAGGACACGCTTAGCCAACACGCGCTAGGACGCTCCCTGACTGCCTATGACCGGAGCGTCGACGTTCATGTAAGCAAAATTCGCAAGAAACTTTCCGCCGCGGGAGGAAAAGACCTAATTGTGAGTGTGCGTGGCAGTGGATACCAGTTCCGGTTGGATCCCAAGGGCACCTAAAACATGGCAATGCAGGTGAGGCTGTTCGTCAAGGTCTTCATCGCCTTCTGGCTGGTTACTATCATAACCCTCGGCAGCTGGTTGCTCGCCACGCACTACTTTGAGTCTCAATTGCCGCGACCGCAATCACTCCGCGTTGATGCTCTCGGAACTCCCCACCGAATTATGTTGCGCATGATCTACAACCTAGAACATCGCAACGGTCGAGCTCTGATCAGAACCGTTGAGGAAGCCGCCAGACGCCACGGTACTCAGGTGTACCTAATCGACAGAACAGGTGCAGACCTGCTTGGGCGTGATGTCCCTGAGCGCGTGACACGTCTAGCTAGAGATCTGCATCGTGATCGCAAGCGTCCTTCTATCAATCTGCCACAGGAACAGCTCGCCGTCCACCGTATTAGACGTCGGGAGGAAGGACCAATAGCTGCCGTTTTTAGTTTCCCTAAAAGACGCGCGCTCATACTGGACACCCTTAGCGACAGTCTCTGGCTGCGGGCAAGCCTAGCAATAGTGGTTAGCGGGCTGGTGTGCTTTGGTCTCTCGAAGCTGGTCACCAGCCGAATGCAGGACCTCCAACTCGCCTCCCGTCGCCTCGCGGATGGTAATCTCGATACCCGGCTGCAGGTCAGGGAAATCGGCGGTGATGAAACCGACGAACTGGCTCGTGACTTCAACTCCATGGCCCACCAGTTACAGGAGCGAATTCAGGCGCAGAAGCGCCTGCTGACAGATGTATCCCACGAGCTCCGTTCGCCGGTGGCACGACTGAGGCTAGCACTGGCGCTTGCGCAGGAGAAGCCCGAGCAGCGGCACGCATACATGCACCGCATAGAGCGGGAAACCGAACGACTGGAAGAGCTGATCGGACAACTGCTCTCTAGCCAATCGCAACCGACACAAGTCACCACGACCATCGACCTTACCACCCTGCTGGTCAAGTTATGTGCCGATGCCAGCTTTGAAGGCCAAGCTAGCGGCAAGACCTGCCATTTCTCTACGGATCTGCAACAGGCCCCGATCTTGAGTACATCCGACATGCTGCGCAAAGCCTTTGAAAATATTCTACGTAACGCGGTACACCATACAGCGCAGCACACCCAGATAGAAGTCGCCCTCGCGTGCTCAGGCGAGATTTACCATATCAGCATTACTGACTGTGGGCCGGGCGTCCCGCAAACGGACCTTGAAAAAATTTTTAATGAATTTTATCGCAGCGATACGGCGCGCACTCGAGAGGCAGGCGGCTTCGGGCTTGGCCTAGCGATCGCTCGACGGGCGATCCTGGAGCACGGCGGCTTCCTCAGCGCCGCAAACACCGGCGCCGGACTGAGGGTCATTGTACACCTGCCGGTTCCGGCGACGCCTCCGGCCACCTCGGACGACCATCATTCACTATCTTAAGTGTGTGGCAGAGGCCCAATACAGGGCTGGGATGATGTGATGCACCGCGCAGGCGCGACGCTTACGGTTCACTCATTTCTCTGTTCGGGAAGTCAATACTGCCCTGTGGCAGACTCCCTTTCTTTAGCGCTGCAGTCTGCGCCGGATTCCTGCTGGTCGGCCCCCTTCTCATCGCGTGGCTATCTACAACAAGACGCTGTTGGGATCACGGCGAGACCGTCGACTTTGAAACCTCGTTGACTGTATTGCGGCGCAACCGCGTGGGGTTGCTCGGCCAAGCGCGTAAGCCTGCGGACCATCTGGCGAGCCTTTCCTGCTATGTTTGTGTGGGCCGCTTTGATCTGCGTACTCGTTTCCATGAGCTTTTGACGAAATTGATTGACATGGCATTGATCTTCCCTTTACTGAGCCGCAGTACCTCGCGTGCCGACCGTGAACTGATCGAATAGTCCGCTATATCGAGCATGGACAAGATCGCGCGGTAACGCTTTCCAGAGTGACACTTCCCAGGACGATCATGCCCGCACCTGCACTACTCTCGATTGAGCCGGGATATGCTGTTAAGCTGGCTACACGTTTGGACAGACTTCCACCATGTCAGATCAGCTCGAATCTAGCGTAGCGGACAATACACCCGTGATTATCGGTGCAGGCCAATACGTTGAACGACTTGACCGCCCCGAACCGCCTCTCAACTCGCCGATGCAACTCGCCGCCAAGGCCAGCCGACAGGCTTTGCGGGATGCCCAAATACCCGCCAGCGCCATCGATACCATTGGGGTGGTGCGACTTTTCTCCGACTCGCCCGGCATTTGGACTTCGCCCTTCGGCGGGAGCAATAATCCGCCAGAGTCCGTCGCCCGGCGCCTAGGCAGTAACCCTCGGCGTCGCCTGTACAGCAGTACGGGAGGCACTGAACCGCTGCACATGATGTTCGATATGATGCAGTCCATTGCACGGGGT
>JABSPW010000019.1 GCA_013214285.1 Halioglobus sp.
AATAATCAGCATGTACGATTTCCTATTGGCAGGCGCCGTCCCACTCGAGAAAGTTGCGCAACAATTGCAGTCCGGCATCGGCACTTTTTTCCGGATGGAACTGCACCGCGAACAGATTGTCGCGCGCCAGCGCCGCATCGGCACTGACGCCATACTCCACGCTGCCCGCAAGCAGGCTGCGATCAGCCGCCTGCACATAATAGCTGTGCACAAAGTAAAAGCGTGTCATATCGGCGATACCTGCCCATAGCGGGTGGCCTCGGCATTGACGCACCTCATTCCAGCCCATGTGAGGCACCTTTAAGCGCTCGCCGCTGCCATCGGTTAACGGGTCGCCAAAGTAACGCACCTCGCCGGGTATCATATCCAGGCACTCCACACCGCCATTCTCCTCCGAACGCGACATCATTGCCTGCAGCCCGACGCAGATAGCCAGCACGGGCACATGCCGTTCGGTGAGGGCATGGGCCAGCAACTCATCGCACTGCAACCGCCGGATCTCTCCCATACAGTCGCGAATGGCACCCACGCCAGGGAACACCACCCGGTCCGCTTCGCGGATCAATTTGGCGTCGTGGGTGACCACCACCTGCTCCGCACCGACATGCTCCAACGCACTGGCAGCGGAGTGCAGGTTGCCCATCCCGTAATCAATCACGGCGACAAGACCGCTCATAAAAGATTTTCCTGTCTAGAGTACGCCTTTCGTGGAAGGGGTGACGCCTGCCATCCTCACGTCTGCCGTCAGGGCCATGCGCAGGGCGCGACCGAAGGCCTTGAAGACGGTCTCGATCTGGTGATGGCTATTGTCGCCACGCAGATTGTCCACGTGCAAAGTGACCAGCGCATGGTTGACGAAGCCCTGGAAAAACTCTGCAAACAGGTCGACGTCGAAACCCCCGACTGCTGACCGCGTAAACGGTATGTCGTAGGTCAGGCCGGGACGACCGGAAAAATCGATCACCACTCGTGACAGGGCCTCATCCAGCGGCACGTAGGCATGGCCATAACGCAGGATACCCTTCTTATCGCCAACAGCCTGCGCCATCGCCTGGCCAAGCGTGATGCCAATATCCTCAACGGTGTGGTGGTCGTCGATGTGCAGATCGCCCTTGGCAGTAATGGTTAGATCGAGCATGCCATGGCGTGCGACCTGATCCAGCATGTGCTCCAAGAAGGGAATGCCAGTATCAAGCTCAGACTTGCCAGCACCATCCAATTTCACCTCCACAGTAATCTGGGTCTCCAGAGTATCTCGCGACACGGTTGCCTTACGCGCGCTCATGGGCCTCTCCATAGTCGATAGGGGATTCCAGTCAGCCCCTCGAAAAGGCGCCTATTATAGGGGAACAGCGGGCGTAATTCAGGCCCGCTCGGCGACACTTTCACCGGTACTCTGTCAGCCGCGCGGGTGATTCCCGCGCAGCCGCTAATACAGTATGCTCCGACACCATGCTGGCTCCCTTTTCAACCCGTGTTCTCGCCTGGTTCGATCAGCATGGCCGCAAGGACCTGCCATGGCAGCAGAACACCAGTCCTTACCGGATCTGGGTGTCAGAAATCATGTTGCAGCAGACTCAGGTAAACACCGTTATTCCCTACTTCGAACGCTTCATGGCACGTTTCCCTGATGTGCAGGCGCTGGCGGACGCACCGGAGGATGAAGTCCTGCACCTTTGGACTGGCTTGGGCTACTATGCCAGGGCGCGCAATCTGCACAAAGCCGCCAGGGAGGTGACAAAGATGCACGGCGGACAGCTCCCAGACACGATTGAGGCGCTCTGTGATTTGCCGGGCATAGGCCGCTCAACAGCAGGGGCTATCGCCAGCATTGCCTTTGGACAACGCGCAAGTATTCTCGACGGCAACGTCAAGCGCGTGTTGGCGCGCTATCACCGGGTGGCAGGCTGGCCCGGACGAGCGAGCGTCGACCACCAACTGTGGAAAATGGCAGAGCGCTATACACCCGATGAACGCTGCGCCGATTACACCCAGGCCATTATGGACCTCGGTGCAACCCACTGTACCCGCCGCGCACCGGCTTGTGATAACTGCCCACTGCGGGACGACTGCGCGGGCAGGCTGCAGGGTGATCAACTGCGCTTCCCGGGGAAAAAGCCGCAGAAGGTACTGCCGGTGAAAAGCACCTGCTTTCTCGTCGCCCGCAACCGCGAGGGACAGGTGTGGCTGGAGAAGCGTCCCACTCAAGGTATCTGGGGTGGGCTGTGGTGCTTTCCAGAAATCAGCTCGCCCGCGCAAGGACGGCTGCGCAGCCTCGACCTGTGGCATACGGAACCTGTAAGGGAGGAAGTCCAGGACGGTTTTCGCCATAGCTTCAGTCACTACCACCTTGACATCACCCCGGTTGTCATCGACCTGGACACCAGCACTCCACCCGTGATGGAAACGCCGGGGCGGCTCTGGTATAACCTGCGCAAACCCCCGCAAATCGGACTGGCGGCGCCCGTCGCCACCCTGCTCAAGCAGCTGGCCGGCGCCGGCACAGTAATGGAGTGACAGGTATGACTCGCACGGTGTTTTGCAAGAAATATCAACAAGAGATGGAGGGTCTGGATGCCCCACCTTACCCTGGGCCAAAAGGGCAGGAAATCTTTGACAATATCTCCAAGCAGGCATGGGGCGACTGGCAGGCGCACCAGACCATGCTAATCAACGAGAAACATCTGAGCCTGGTGGATCCGGCAGCTAGGCAATACCTGCAGGGTGAAATGGACAAGTATTTTGCAGGGGAGCAATACGACCGGGCGGAAGGGTACGTGCCGCCTGCTAGCTAGCCGTTGCCACTGCCGCAGTTGCAAAAGGCCTGGCCTGAACTACGTTGCTTAAATCGGTTCACACTGCAGTTTTTGGAGGGACGCCGCTATGACCGATCCACAGCAGCCCGAGACTCCCCAGGCGCAATCGCCGGAAACGCCTGAGGGCTTCGACCTGGGCACCGTGATTGAGCAAGCAAAGCAGGTAATCACAGATCCGGCAAACTTTTATCGCGCCATGCCGGCCGCGGGTGGTTATCGCGAACCCATGATCTTTGGACTGGTCATGGCTGCCTTGGCTGGTGCGGTGTTCGCAGTGCTATCGATAATCGGCCTCACCGGAGCGGGCTTTGCGGGCGTCGCCGCCATTCTCCTTGCGCCCATTGGCACCTTACTGGGCAGCTTCATCGCCGCCGCCGCCCTATTTGTTGTCTGGAAACTGATGGGTTCCCCGAAGGATTACCAGACCGCTTACCGCTGCGTAGCATATTCCTATGCCATCCTGCCGGTGTTGGCGCTGCTCAGCATCATCCCGTACCTCGGCACGTTCGTACGTGTCGCTTGGAGCACCTGGCTGATGGTCACCGCCAGCGTTACAGTGCATGGACGGAAGCGGCAATCGACCTTGATCGTTTTCGGCATTTTGGGCCTCATCGTCTTATCAGCCGGTTTATCGGCGGAACACACGCAGCGCAATATGCAAAGCTCCGCGGCAAAGAACGCGGCGCAACTGGAGGCGCCTTGACTCACGGGACGCGGACGGGTTTAATACGGCGCTCGCGGCAATCCGCGACCCGCTCCCGGTTCTTTCGGAATTCCGCCCAGATAGCTCAGTCGGTAGAGCAGGGGATTGAAAATCCCCGTGTCGGCAGTTCGATTCTGTCTCTGGGCACCAAAAACCACATATTGTGCGCCGTCAAAGCATAAAGGACCAAAGGACCTGATTCACTAAGCGAGACTTCTACTACCTTTAACCGAAGTAGAGGCGTTTCACCATGAGCATGTCAAACACTGAAAAGACGGTCAAGGATGTCCGCCGCAAGACACGTCGTAAGTTCTCCACCGAGGAGAAAATTCGCATCGTCCTGGATGGCCTTCACGGTGAATGCTCGGTCGCCGAGCTGTGCCGCAAGGAGGGCGTCAATCCCAATCTGTATTACCGCTGCAACAAAGACTTGCTGGAAGCCGGCAAGAAACGTCTGTCTGGCGATACCGTTTACCGCTTGAAATCTGGATCAGAAAGATAGGTCTAGGGCAATTATTTCCTCAGCTCCTGTTTAGCTACAGGGACTAACTCCAACCAGGCAAGCGATAGTAGACCTAGAAAAAGGCCGTACCATAATGTGGCAACTCGAATCAGGATAACGGCTACCGTCGCCGCTATTCCAGTCATTCCGCTAGAGACAGCCAACAGGTACATCGATCCCTCGGTAGTTCCCAATCCGCCAGGGACAAAGCTGAGCGCACCCATCGTAATCGAAATACCAAAAATGCCCATATAAACGAGGCATGAAGCACTTCCACCCAGTTCCTGCGCCAGCCAGGCAAACGCATAGGCTTCAATTGACCAGGCTAGAAGGCCCACAGAGTAACCCGACATCAGGTTTACCCGTTTAAATAGAACGCGGGTCAACTCGATAAAATGCACCAATGAGTCTGACAGATGCCGCGTAATCTTCACGTTTAGCAAACGCAGCGACTCAGAAACTCTCCCCGTTAATCGCCCTGGTGGAAATGCAATCCCGATAACCAGGAAACCAAGACAAGCTACTACACCGATCCCCAGCGATTGCCCATACTGGTAGAGGACCAGACAAGCCAGTGTTATCGCTGCTCCCAGGTCGAGTACACGCTCCCAGACTAGCACCCCCAGGCTACTACGATAAGACAGCCCATGCCGGTGGCGATAATAATAGGATCGAATAACCTCCCCAACTTTCGCAGGGGTTGTATTAAACGCGAATCCAGAAAGATAACAAATTACCGCGTCCATGCCATGCACACATTTTTCCAGCCGCGCCACCATAAAATACCAACGCAGGTAACGAAGGCCATAATTTAGGGAGGAGCACAATATGAGCCACACCAGACCACGCCACCCGACTGATTCAAAGCCGCGCCGGATGCTTTCAGCATCGTATTTCGCCAACCACACCCAGAGCATGACTGCTGTGAGCGAGATTGAAGCTATGAGCCAGCCATATCTTCGCATAACTTCACCAATCGAATATTCCAGGCTGAGCCGATATCAATATCTGCTGGCCTATCAATGGGGGCACCCATTTCACGAACTCTCCCTCAACGTACTCCAGCCATAGAAGGCTCGGATCGTCCAGCGGCATGCCAAACTCGTAGCGAATTCGGTCGGGTTCACCGTTTGCATTTTTCGATACTATGGAAGCAGTCAAGGTAGACAGCTCGACTGACTGGCCGACCTGAAAGGGCAGGTTAGAGCTGCGAAAGTAACGGCTATAGACCGTGGGAAAAAGACCAAGCGGAAGTGATATTTCAAACGAACATGGGGTGTCGCGGCGAAGTGTCATCCCGGCCTCACCGGGCGCAATACCAATGATTCTCTCTGCAGACTCAAGCCCCTCCGAGCCTTGTCTTGGCCTAATGGCAGATACGAGATAAACGTAATCGGGTGCATTGAGAATCAAGACATTCCGATCACGTAGCAAAGCCCCTGATGGCACGCTGTCTATTGCGCCAGCCATCCGCGAACTGCTTCTGTTTTGGAATTCCACCAACAGCAGGCCTTCCAGCGGCGCGAGCAGGAGATGCGACAGTAATGTTAGAGTAGCGACTCCAAGTGCCAGAGGCCGCCAAAGCCCATTGGACGGAGCCCAGTCCGCCTTTCTAACAATTCCGAAAACCCACTGGACAAGAAAACCAATAGCCCCGATTCCCGCAAAAAGAAGGAGTCGATTCTGTGCACCCGCTGCCAGGACTGGTAGCAAGGAAAGAGCTGATCCTGCAAACCAAAATCTTGCTACCGGATCTCTCGCCAGCAAGGGATAGGCCAGCGCTGTCCATACTAGCGCATGCCACCCTCCCAGAAACCGCAACAGCAGGTTGTGCTCGGGCAGGGCGGATACATCGGCGGGAAGCGGCGTCCATAGTCCTAGCCACAACGCAGTAGCACGATCAACAAGACTGAAAAGGAAGGATACGGGCTCAGCAACAGGATCAATATAGATTCCTGAGCCAGAAGCACCAAATTCACCGAATTTGTATAGCATCACCCAAATAAGAAAGACACAAACTGGTAGCACGAGCTGCGCAATCCGACTGCGCCAGGTTCCTCGATCAATAAAGAGTGTGTAGGCAAATAGATAGGCCAGCGTAGATACACCTATCTCTGCAGCAGCCAGAGAACAGGCCAGTAGAAGCGCACAAAGCACTCGGTAGCAAAATCGATGCCGATATTCAGCATGTGTATAGCACAGTAATGCTGCAACGCCGAAGAACGATGCAATAAGTGCGCTACGATTAGCAATGTAGGCAGCAGGTATGAAATGCGCATCATCCACTGCGTAGAGCAGTGCAGCGAGCGCCGGCATCCATACATTCGCCGTCAGTATCTGTCGATACAAGCAGGCCACCGCCGCAACAAGTGCAACAAGCCAGCCCAAACTGTGGGCATGCATCAGCTCGGGGCTATCCGGCCAGAGAAGGTAGTCAAGCTTCATCGTCAGCACACTGAGGTAACGGAAGCTTGCATGACGTAGATTTCCAGCCCCCCACCAGGGAATATCCCCGGACTCCATCCTCGAGACGTTTCTCAGGGAATCGCCATCATAAAAAACAAAAAGGTCGATTGCAGGACCACCCAGACCCAAGAGCTTGTATCGCTGGAACCAGTCATCGAGTTGAAAACCCGCAGTCAGGGAGGGCAGCAACAACATGCATGACAATAACGCCAGCAACGCGGGAAGCCATGCACTGCCCGCCAACTTCTCTAGCAGGGACACAGTCTTAAATCCTCCGGAACCTGATGGATTTCGCTCGAAGATAGCAATGCGGAATATTCTGTGCTATTGATATCTATTAATGAGTGATTTCAATATATCTAATATCAGAAAGCTCGACGGCGGGTTGCTCCTGGTTTTCCAGGAACTGGTTGACCGCAGAAATGCCCGGGACGTGGCAGAGCACCTCAGCCTTAGCCAATCTGCTATCAGCCATTCTCTGGCACGCTTGCGAGACTTGTTTCAAGACCCTCTCTTTGTTCGCAGGCCGCATGGTCTGGAGCCGACCGCCAGGGCGCTGGAACTGCGCGCCGACACCGAAAAACTGCTAAGGCTCGCTTCGAGCTTGCTCGATGACATGCCGCAGTTCGATCCTCTCAATTCAGCACGTCTGTTCAACGTTGCCGCGCCTGAATACGTGACGGCATTGCTAGCGGCACCACTGGGCAAGTCCTGGTCAAAAATTGCGCCGTCTCTGTGGGTGCGGTATCAGCACCTTTCAACAGAGGACGCACTAGAGGGCATCAAGCGGGGGGAAATAGATATTGCCCTGGGCCGGTTCGATGAAACACCACCACCAGGTATCAGCCAGAAAAGCCTCTACACTGACTCGTTCTGCGTGGCCGCGCGCAAGAATCACCCACGAATAAGCGGTGAAATTTCCCAAAAACAATACGAATCCGAGAGTCATGTACTGGCCAGTGCACAAAGCGAATTGACGCGGGATGAAAGGAAAATTCAAATGAAAATGCCTTCCGCAATTATTGTGGGACAGTGGCTAACCGCATTGGCGATAACCAGCGAAACCGACTCACTCGCCACCTGCCACAGACGCATGGCGGAGCATTACAGAAAGCTACTGAAACTTCAGGTACTGAACCCGCCGTTTCGATCTTATAAATTTACAGTGTCAGCCCTGCACAGAGAATCAGAAGATTCCACGAGAAACTGGTTAGTGGACCAGATTGTAGGCTGCATCGAGAGCGGCAACCCTTGATTAGCGATAAAAGCTGGGCTACACCGACTCTGCTAACGAGCGGTCCACCGCATTCCGTCAACGTCATGTCCCGGTAACGAGGGTCGTGCTCTTCAGGCTTTGGCAATCACTGCTACCCGGGGGCCCACTTTTAGACGAAAGAGGTACCTTTATCCAGGCGCGGTCGATGCCCGCTCTTGCCACAAAGCAGACGCTCATTCGGCTATATGACCTGACCCCTAGATCGGATCCAGCGTGTGAGAGGGACTTTCACTGGCAAACGGAGTACCCGATCATGGCAAGAAAACGATTAAAGCCTGAAGAAATCACGTCGCATGCCAGTGTTGGACAGATTCTTCTGCGAGTTGGTTATTACGTGGGGTTGGATGTCGAAGCCAAGCACGATTGATTCGGATCTCCGAATACAGGGCTGATAAGCTCGTCTAAGCAAAGTAATGTATTGTGGTCGAATTCGCCATTCTCTTTATATCCAACACCGCAATATATGAAGGCGATCTTGTAGAGAACACGGCCCGCCCTATAATAGTCCCATGCGCTATGAAAGTCAGGACTTGTTTAACGACTGGAGCGAGCCCCCGCGTTAGCGTCACTGCGTGCCACGTAAGCCGTGCCTGCCCGTCTACTCCCTGCTGCGTTTGGCTATACTGATCGAACAACCTCCGCTTGGCGCAACAAGCGAACACCATTTTACGGAGTTAAACGTGCCCGAATTTCGACAGCACAAAGCGGCTGAAACGCCGCTCTATGCAGAAGAGACGGATGCCGTCCTGCCTGAAAAGCTCAACCCGAATACCCGCTATGCCTACTTTTCAACAATCGCCAAGGGCGGCAAGTCTTTGATCAAGTCTTGCCGCGACCTGCATCTGCGCAGGACAGTCTGCTACAAAACGTTGCGGCCTGAATTCGTTGACGATCCGATTGAGAATCAGAGACTGGTGCGAGAGGCACGTATCTCAGCGGCCTTGCAACACCCTAACACTGTTCCCACCTACGAACTTGGCCGCGATAACCGGGGCCATTATTACTTCACCATGAAGCTGGTGCATGGCTATACACTGCGTCAGGTCTTGGATTACCGCGAGCGCTATGATCTAACGCAGCTTATGAAAGTAATCGAACAGGTCGGCCAAGCTCTGGGCTACGCCCATTCGATGGGAGTACTGCATCGTGACATCAAGCCAGACAACATTCTCATCGGCCCCTATGGCGAGGTCCTATTGCTGGACTGGGGGCTGGCGAAAGTGTGGAACAAGACCGATTTCGATGCAGGCCATACGGAAGCCGAGGCTGAAGCCGGCATGACCGGCGAGGGCAAGTTGCAGGGTACGGTGATGTACATGTCGCCGGAGCAGACCCGGCGGGACCCCGATATCGCCCTGCAATCTGACCTTTACAGCCTCGGAGCGCTGCTGTATGAAACCTTGACGGGGACGACCCCCTTCCAGGGCGATATCGTGCATGCACTGCTGGAACAGATTCGCACGCAACTGCCACCGGACCCGCGCACAGTTTCCAGCCAAAAGGTGCCGGACGTCCTGGCTGATCTCGCTATGCAGTGTCTGCAAAAAGACCCCGCCGCACGACCGGAGTCGGCCGAGAAACTCGTTCGCATCATTCGGCACGACTGGCTCGATCGCTGAAACCAGGCAAACCATACAGGGATTTAGACAGGATTACTGATGCCGGATACCGCTCTACACACCATTGCAGAAATTGCTGATCGCATGGAGGCAAACAGGCACAGCCCGCACTGCAAGAAATCGGCGCTGACATGGTACAGCGCAAGCCGCACAGATGTGGGCCGAGTGCGTCCCACTAACGAGGACGCCTTTCTCGATTCGTCTGAACAGCGCCTATGGGCAGTGGCAGACGGAATGGGCGGCCACAGCAGAGGAGATTATGCGAGCAGCACAGTGATTGAGCAGCTTCGGGCATTCCCCCGACAAAGTGCTCTTTTGGCAAACTTACAGGACCTGGAAGCGCGCTTGCACAAGGCCAATGCGCAATGCCGTAATGCCTTTCGCAACAAGCAGCCCGGCACTACCGTCGCCGCCATGTTAGCCCATGGCAGCTACTGTTTCATATTGTGGGCCGGGGATAGCCGAGTCTACCGATTGCGCGGAGATAACCTCGAACAAATGACACAAGATCACAGCCTGGCGCAACAAAAATATATTAACGGCGAGCTGACCAAGGCAGAGAAGGACCAGCACGCCTCCAGCCATATTCTCACCCGTGCGGTAGGGGCACACACGCGTTTACGGATCGAGCTGGATTACGCGTGCGTGCATCCGGGTGATCGGTACCTACTTTGCAGTGACGGCCTCTACAACCCGCTGCAGCACCCCGATATCGGCGCTGAGCTGGGGCAAGGTGCACCGCAGGACGCCTGCGACGCGCTGGTGGACCTCGCTCTGGCCGGCGGGGGCGAGGACAATATCACCGCCATCGTCGTGGCCGCAGCCCCAGCCAATTGACTCACAGCGCCATAACAGAAGTACCGCCGAGGCAGGTGGTTCAGTGTCTGCGCGATAGTACAGGGCGCGTTCTTCAGACGATAATGCACCATATTGGGTCATTAATGCACTATTTAAGTGCGTTTTTGGCCGGCTGCCAGACGGCACCGTCGCGTTTGCGGGGGCAATACCCGGGCGCAACGCCCACTGAACGCCCACTGATTGACCATTTGCCTTATCTGGTGCAGGGCTATTGAAATTGGAATGGATTTTGCTAAATTCGAAGTCCGCTAGAGGTTTGCTACCCGAACAGGGCTCCTCCCAACATCAACCCTTCATGAAAAGAGAATCGCAAGATGAAAAGTAAGTTGGAATACATCTGGCTTGACGGCTATACCCCTACCCAAAGCCTGCGCAGCAAAACAATGGTCCGCGAAGATTTTGGCGGCAAACTGGAAGATTGCCCGATGTGGTCATTCGACGGCAGCTCCACGGAACAAGCCGACGGCAGTGCCTCCGATTGCCTGCTTAAACCCGTTGCTATCATCCCGGACCCGGACCGCAAGAACTCCTATCTCATCATGACTGAGGTACTAAACGCAGACGGCACACCGCACGTGTCCAATGGGCGCGCTACTATTGACGAAGCAGAGGACGATGATGATTTCTGGTTTGGTTTTGAGCAGGAATACTTCCTCTGGGACACCGCCACGGACCGTCCGCCCGGCTTTCCCGCCGGTGGCTTTCCAAGTCCACAAGGGCCCTACTACTGCTCCGTCGGTGGCAAAAATGCGTTTGGCCGTGAAATCATCGAGGAACACCTCGACCTTTGCCTGGACGCAGGTTTGAACGTTGAAGGCATCAACGGCGAAGTTGCTGCCGGGCAATGGGAATTCCAGATCTTCGCCAAGGGCGCCAAGCGTGCCGGCGACGAAATCTGGCTGGGCCGCTACCTGCTGGAGCGCACCGCCGAGAAATACGGCTACGCCATTGAGTGGCACCCCAAACCACTGGGCGACACGGACTGGAACGGTTCGGGCATGCATGCCAACTTCTCCAACGGACCTATGCGTGAATCTGGCAAGGAAGAAACCTTCACCAAGATCTGTGATGAGTTTGGTAAGAATATCGAGCGCCACATCAGCGTCTACGGTGCAGACAACCATCAGCGCCTGACCGGCAAACACGAGACCCAGGCTATCGATGAGTTCAGCTACGGTGTTTCCGACCGCGGGGCCTCCATCCGTATTCCAGTGGGAACGGTAGAGGATGGCTGGAAAGGTCGACTGGAAGACCGTCGTCCCGCCTCCAACGCGGATCCCTACAAGGTTGCCGCCGCGATTGTTAAAACCACCAAGGAAGCCGGCGTCTAAGCACTGGGGTACGCAGCTGGCCGGGCACCACCCGGCCGGGTATCTACTATCTACTTTCTGCCGATACTGTGGTCCGGGCAACGCCCGCACAGCGGATAGATGACGTTGGCTATCGTCGGCATTAAGTAAGCGCGGCGGTACCGTCTCTCCAACTTACTGTCGTGCTGCGGCAGACGGGTGGTCCAATACAACTGCCATAACACAGTGTGTCAGTGCAGGACTCTGGCAGCTGCTGCTTGAAGGTTGTTATCCGCTATGAATTCGGTGCGCTCATTCACCCTATCGTCGCTGCAGAGAAGGCCCATGGCACAAATAGCAATCCCGATCAGGCGCTCTCGGATGTCATCGCAGGCCTGCGGGGTGGCGCCACTGGCATACATTTTTTCGATCACCTGAGACACCACCTCGTCCGCCGTTATTGTGCCCTCCGCTTGGGCTATTTCCTGCAGGACTGTTTGCACCAGCTTCATCCCCGTCCCCTTATGCTTATCAAACACCCTGTTCCCTGCGACGCAATTGTGCGACGAATTCCAGCTTACCGGTGAAAATTCACCCCACTCTGCGGGCACGTTCACAGTGCTGCTCCTGAGAACAGAGACGTAGGTCACATCTCGCTGCAATTGGTCAGTTCGTTTTAGGACAGATCGCTTTAGTCTTTTTCCTAGGGCGCCATAGCACGCCGCGACAACTGTTACACGGCCTTCTGGCCATTGCTTGAGGATGCATTGCACCATCAGGCTGACGCGCGCGGGCAAGCGTTACCCGTATTGCCGGTGCTGACGTCAGTCCACCTTGCGATGGGCCGCCTGGGGCGAGCAAGAGAAGTCGGTACCGGACGGCTCCTGGAACAAACGCAGTCCGAACTCAGGCACAATTGCCAGCAAGTGATCAAATATATCCGACTGGATATCTTCGTATGCACCCCATTCCGTCGTATTGGTGAAGCAATAGAGCTCTATGGGCACCCCCTCTGAACCCAGCGATAACTGACGGACCAACAAGGTCATATCCTGCCGAATGCGCGGGTGGTGCTTAAGGTAACGCCTGGCGTACGCGCGAAATGTGCCAATATTTGTCAGCCTGCGCTTATTTACCTCCGTACCCGGGTTAGTCGCATAAGGAGAGGCCAATTCTTCATTGTACTTTTGTAACTCGCCTTCCTTGCCCTCAAGGTAATCATCCAATAATAAAAAACGTTTGCAGTGTTTTACTTCATCACCCGACAGAAAGTGTATCGATGACGCATCGATATACAGAGCTCGCTTGATGCGCCTTCCGCCTGAGACCGACATACCGCGCCAATTTTTAAAGGAATCGCTGATCAGTCGCGGTGTGGGGACCGTGGTGATAGTTTTATCCCAGTTCTGTACCTTAACGGTGTACAACTCGATATCCACGACATCACCATCGGCACCGAACTGGGGCACCTCGATCCAATCGCCAACGCGCACCATATCCTGCGCGGTCAGCTGAACGCTAGCAACCAATGACAAAATCGTATCCTTAAAAACCAGTAACAATACTGCCGTCATGGCACCAAAGCCGCTGAGCAGCAAGACCGGGGAACGGTCTATGAGCACCGAGATAGACAGCAAGCCTCCGAGGATAATCAGGACAATCTGCAGAATCTGGATAAAGCCTTTAATGGGCCGTTGACGCGCCTCCGGGTTGGCCTCGTATATATCGTTCAGCGCCGAGAGCACTGCCGTCAATGTAAAGGTAATCACCACGACCATATAAACGCTGGTCAGGTTCAGTAATAGCGCCTCGATAGACTTCTCAATGCCAGGCAGATGATCAATACCAAGGTAAATGACGAAAACCGGCGCAAGCTGCGCTAACTTTGAGCCGACCCGATTATCGACCAGGGCGTCGTCCCAGGTTTGCGCCGTACGCGCCGTTAATTTGTGCACCAGCGCCAGCAGAATTCGTGAAGCGAACAGGTAGGTAAGCCAGGCACCGAGCAGCAGCAAAAAAACAGCCACGACGTCGGGCAGCATGGGGTGATACTTTGCCAGTGAATTCAGCATAAATGCATCGAGAGAGTGCTTTCCCAAATCTTGCCACAAGTGCCCGTATTGCACCATTTCCTCTGCACGATCACGCTGCGGCAAGCCCGCCTCCGCCGCGAGCGAGCATGAGTCAACTGGCGAAGACCACCACCTGCTCAGCCGAGGACAACGCACGGACCTCGCCGATACTGCATGCCGCGGCGAAACCCGCCTGCTGCAGGGCCAGGACCAGCGCAGGCGCGCGGCTTGCCGGCAGCGCGATCAATAGCCCGCCACTCGTCTGCGGGTCAAACAGCACTTGCGCAAGCGGCTGCTCCACTTCTGACGGCTGCTGCAAAGCGCGCGACGCGCTGCGCTGGTTGACCGACTGCATCGTGCTAACAATGCCGCTGCGCAGATGATCCAAAACGCCGCCCAGCAATGGCAGCTTGCCAAGCTCCAGGCGCGCCCCAAGGTCATCACCGAGCATCTCCAGCAAATGACCTAACAGCCCAAAGCCGGTGATATCAGTACATGCATGACTCCCATGAGCCAGTGCCAGCTGAGACGCCAGGCGGTTGCTTTGCAACATGGACTCGATCGCAGCGTGAACATCGCGCCCATCTGCTGCAAGCTGCATGTGAGCAGCAAAAAGTACCCCTGTGCCCAGGGGCTTGGTCACTACCAAGACATCGCCCGCTTGCGCGCCGGACTTCTGCAGCAAGCGACCATCCGCCGAGGACGAAACCCCATTAACCACAAATCCAATGCTCATCTCCTCGCCCTGCATGCTGTGTCCGCCGCGCAGCGGGCAGGCAGCGGCTGCAAACACCTGTACCGCACCGTCGAGCAGTTGTCGCAGCTCGCGCCGCAACAGCGGGGCATCCGCGAAGGGCAACGTGACGGCCGCCAGGGCAGAGACAGGGCGAGCACCGCAGGCATACAGGTCACTGAGCGCGTGATTCGCCGCAATACGGCCCATCTGCCAAGGGTCCGACACCAGGGCCCGCAACATATCGACGCTCTGCACAATCACCGCATTTGCCGGCGCGGGCACCACGGCAGCATCCTCGACGCCGCCAACGCAGTACTCCGGATGATCCGAAGCTACCTGTTGCAGCACGTCGGACAGGGCGTCCGCCCCCACCTTGGCAGCACAACCACCGCAAACCATCTGTTGTAATGCAGGATCATCGCTGAGCGCGTCCGCACCGATTCCCGGCATTCTGGAGGGCAGCTGCTCGAAACGCGCCATGAAACTCCGGTCAATACGGTCCTTCCAACGCCATACCCAGGGCCCGTGCGCACAAAACGCGCCCCGGTCCGCTATTGCAATCTTCCGCCCCAGCGACAGCAGCGACAAGAATCGTCGTTGCGGCCGGTAGGGGCGCAATGGCCGCTCCAGCAATGCGGCTCTCAAATTGTGCGCTAATACGGGTGCCTGGCGCACGGCATAGACGCCCGCCTTCGGCCGCGGGTGATCAATCATCGCGGCGATATCCCCGGCAGCAAAAATACTGTCATCATTAACCACCTGCAAGGTATTGTGCACCGCAAGGAAGCCCCGATCGTCCGTCGCCAACCCACTGCTAGCGATCCACTGCGGGGCGGCGGCACCTGTACACCAGAACAAATCGTCGTAGTCATGATGTTCGTCACGCTGGGTAAAAAGTCGCGAAGGTTCGATCAATGTCACGCGCGCAGAGAGGTGCACACGAACCCCCAATCGATCGAGCGCCACCATCGCCGCGCGTCGACTGCGTGCATTGCTGTGGGGCAGAATTTGCGACGCAGCACAGAATAGCTGCAGCTCTGCGCACTTTCCTCGCAGGCAATGCGCGATGGCCAGCACCAACTCTACCCCCCCGGCTCCGCCCCCAACCACCGCAATGCGACGCTTGCCATCAACCTCGGTAGTCCTGTCCAGTCGTTGCCGCCAACGCCGCCACAAGTGTGCAATAGGCTTTACAGGGATGGCGTTTTCTCTGGCTCCCGGCACCGAATCTAGCTCCGGTCGGGAACCAATATCGAGGCTCGTAAGATCGTATTCAATCGGTGGTCTGCCCGCCAATAGCAAGCGCTTCTGCTTTGGATCGATACCGATCACCTCGTCGGCAACAAAGCGTACCTGCGCCCACTGGCACAAGCGCGACAGGTCGATATGCACGTCTTCGAAGCGGTAGTGCCCGGCGATTAGACCCGGCAACATGCCGGAGTAGGGCGTGTGGCTGGACGGCGATATCAGGGTGGTACGCAGGCCCTCGATCGGATCCATAGCCAGCATACGCAGGACGAGCGCGTGACTGTGGCCTCCGCCCACCAGCACAAGATCACGCGTCAGGTCAGCCGTGCTCCGCACCGGCGCCCCCTTCTTGTACCCACGTGACAACCGCCTGCCGGTCTCCTGTGAAACAACGCACCCCCTGCCGTCTGGACAACTGATACGCGTACATGGGGTCGTAATACTCGACCAGCAAACGGCTAATCCAGGTGCGGTGGCCGGACACGTCGCCTACCCGCCACTGCGCGTCGAAGGCAGCGATCATCATGTCATTGATTTCCTGTTGTCGCTGTGGCCCCAGACGTTTCCGGATCCTGGCCAGGTCGCTTTGCAATTTTTCACAATGACGCACAGGCCCTTCCTCGCCAAAACGCAAGGTATAGCGACGACCCAGATCCACCACGTAGTCTTGGATCAACACGTCGACACGTTCGTCCAAACTCTGTTCCACAATCAGCAGGGGTGCGACCGCCATTTTTTTCCGCAGGCAGTCGGGCAAGGACAGGGCCCCGATCAAGCCGCCTTCATCCTCGAGGCAAATCGGTTGACGGCCAGCTGCCAGCTGCCGCAACAAAGCAATGCTCAGGGCATTCTCAAAATCGATTTGACTGGGCTGAGGCGCGGGCAGCTGACCGAAACTGGATCCCCGGTGATTAGCCAGGCCCTCCAGGTCGACTGCCCTAGCCAACCTTGCGATGACCCGTGTCTTGCCTGTGCCGGTCTTGCCACTCACCAGGACGAAAGAAGCATCCGCGACAGATCGCTCCAGTTCATCAATCAGGAAACGCCGCATCGCTTTGTAACCCCCAACAACGCGAGGGTAACTCACGCCCGCATCGCGCAACCACGCCTGGACTATCTCGGAGCGCAGCCCGCCGCGCCAACAATAGAGATAACCACCCGGGTGCTCCCGGACAAAGTCCAGCCAGCGCGCCAGACGCCGTGCCTTTGTGTCACCACTGACCAACTGGTGGCCCAATTGAATGGCACTGCGCTGGCCATACGCTTTGTAACAGATACCGACCTGGGCGCGCTCATCATCCGTCATTAACGGCATGCTCATCGCCATAGGAAAAGCACCCCGGGCAAACTCTGCAGGTGCACGGATATCGATCAGTGGTGTGTGAGAAAGAAACAGTGCCCGGTAGTCATCAGTATCAGCGCAGGCGGTCATGACTTCATCTATTTCGATTCACCGCCGAACAAGGTAATGATACGCTCCTGCAGGCTGGTCACTGCATCAGCCATTAGGGCGAAATCCGCATCCAATCGCGCGGCTAGGTCTGCCTCTGGAATCTCTGCGTTTTCCTTCATCAGCTCATCCGCGAATTTGAACCTGCGCAGGCAGAGGTCTTCAGCGAGCACAAACTGCAGGCGGCCATCCCAGTTCAGCGTCAGGCGCGTCACCTGCTTACCGGCATGCATATGCGTTTCCACCTCTTCACTCAACAAATCAACGCCACGACACCGCACCACACCGCCTTCTTCACCAGGATCGCGCAACTCGCAGTCCTGCCCCAGTTCAAAATCACTCGGCAGACTGCGGCGCTGCAACCAGGCGGTCATCACTGTGGCCGGGGCCTTCATCACCTGGGGCAGAAGAACCGGAAAACTACCCACACAATCACGCATTACATTGAGTAGATCTTCACCTCGTGCGGCACTGACAGCATCGATAAATATCCAGTCTGCCCGTGTATCGATATAGGCGCGAACGTAACTGGAACGGCTGAAAGCCCGCGGCAGACAATCCTGAACAATTTCATCTTTCAGACCTAGTCTTTCCTTGCGATACACCTTGCGACCCTGCTCTGCCTCAATTACCGCAACCCTGTCCGCCAGTTGCTCGCTCACCACGACCGGCGGCAGCAACTTTTCCTCACGTCTCATGGTCACCAGCAAGCATCCCGCTGCCGCGTGCACCAGTTCTGCACCGTCCTCCCCCAGCGGCGGCACCCAACCCATCGCCACAGCCTGCGAGCGCGCGCAGGGTTCAAAACTGCGACTGGCAAGCTTCTCGCCCAGTTTCTCTGCTGACAGCGCAAAGGGGCTGGTAAGCCGGTAAGCCCGCACATTCTTGAACCACATGGCAATACCTGCTCCGCGGAAAAGCCGGAGATTGTACCGCAGCGTTCCCGCAAAGCCACTGTCGC
Organism: Halioglobus sp.; assembly: GCA_013214285.1. Lineage (GTDB taxonomy): Bacteria > Pseudomonadota > Gammaproteobacteria > Pseudomonadales > Halieaceae > Marimicrobium. Next base: position 17,997 of record JABSPW010000019.1, read on the forward strand.
GGCGCATCTGCCCGTTCCCCGGCATATTGCCCTGGCGGAAACAATAACCGAAGATGCGTACAATATGTTGTTCCGCGGCCGGTCCCACCACGTTGTCAGACCCACAGGAAACGGCTTTAATCTCTGTCCCGGAATTACAGGGGCGCCCCGGAAGGAAGCCCCGGCCAGAGGTAAACACTATGTCCGAGCAGGCTCAGACCAAGACCAACCCCTGCCGCGCGCGCAGCATGCGCGATGTAGAGCGCTGGGACAAAGAGACGGATGTCGCCGTCATCGGATTTGGCGGCGCCGGCGGCTGCGCGGCTATCGAGGCGGCGGATGCCGGTGCCAGGGTAACACTTTTCGAATTGGCCAGTGAAGGCGGCGGCTCTACGGCTATGTCCTCCGCAGAAATCTATATGGGAGGCAGCGGTGGCACCCGAGTGCAGCGCGCCTGTGGTTTTGAAGACAGTACAGAGGATATGTTCACCTATATGATGATGTCTGCCGGACCACAAGCAGACGAAGCAAAGATCCGTAACTACTGTGAAAATAGCCTCGACCATTTCAACTGGCTGGTGAATCATCTCGGCGTGCCCTTCAAGGATAGCTTCCACAAGGAACGGGCAATCATGTGCCTGACAGATGACGGGCTGCTGTATACCGGCAGCGAGAAGGCCCACCCTTTTTCCGACCATGCCAAACCGGCACCTCGCGGCCACAATCTTTATGTCGAGGGCGACAATGGCGGACCCCTGTTCATGAAAATTGTCAGCGAAAACGTCGACAAACGCGATAATATTACCGTCGAGTACGAGTCTCGTGCACTGTGCCTGATTATTGATGATAACAATGCCATCGTCGGCCTGGTCGTCCGCCAGAATCAACAAGAATTCACCGTGCGTGCCACCAAGGGGGTGATTCTCTGTACCGGTGGTTTCATCATGAATGAGGAGATGTTGGCAAAATACGCTCCGAAATTACTCAGTGGCAATAACGCCATCGGCAACCCCGGCGACACGGGCACCGGCATCATGATGGGTATGTCCGTCGGAGCCGCTGCCATCAACATGCATGAGGGCTTTATCAGTATCCCCTACTACCCTCCCGCCAGTATCACTGGCGGCATTGTCGTCAACGACAAGGGACAGCGTTTCATCAATGAGGATGTTTACCATGCTCGACTTGGCCAGGCCGTGTTGAACGAACCCGGCGACCGCTTCTATTTCATCCTCACCGTGAACCAATATGGCGACTACGAAACGATGAATTTTATGGGCGCCGAGGTCGCCGGAACCGGCGAGTCGGTGGCAGAATTGGAGGAAGAACTGGGCTTGCGGCAAGGTACCTTGCAAAACACCGTGGCTATTTACAACGAGGACGTGGCCCATGGCGAGGACACCCAGTTCCACAAGAGCGCCGAGTGGCTGCAGACACTGGAGCCGCCCCTGGTAGCATTGGATATCACGCCTGGGCGGGGCGTCTTCATTCCCATGTTCACTCTGGGTGGCCTGGATACACTGCCGACGGGAGAGGTCCTCACGGCCCAGCGCGATATCATACCGGGGTTATACGCGGCGGGCCGCACCGCCTGCGGTATCGTGCGCCGAGCTGACGGTTATTCCAGCGGCATGTCGGTCGGCGATGCCACGTTTTCCGGCCGGCTCGCAGGTCGACAGGCAGTCGCCAGGACGAATCTATGAAATTCCTGCACACCATGGTGCGCGCCAGGGATCTGAATGAAACTCTGGACTTTTACTGTCACACGCTGGGTCTGATCGAAGTCCGGCGCCACGAGAGCGAGGCAGGCAGGTTTACCCTGGTTTTTCTCGCCGCACCCGATGACGTAAACGCGGCCAAGGCAGACCAGAGCCCACTGATAGAAATCACTTGGAACTGGGATCCTGAAGACTACGACGGCGGGCGCAACTTCGGTCATCTTGCCTATCGCGTCGACAACATCTACGCCCTGTGCCAACGACTGATGGACAACGGCGTGGAGATCAACCGTCCGCCTCGTGACGGTTACATGGCCTTCGTGCGCTCCCCGGACGGCATCTCCATCGAGCTATTACAGTCGGGGGATGCACTCCCACCCCAGGAGCCCTGGGCGTCCATGGAGAATACGGGAACCTGGTAGGCGGTCGCTGGAGGAGCAAGTGGAGGCGACGCCAGGTCGGCCATTATTTTCTTCGGCAAGGCGCCTGCCGCAGGAAGTTAATGATCCACGCAGCCACGCGCTGGCCCTGGTGGGTTCCGCGTAACGATGCTAAGCCCGCACGATAGGCCGCGTCTCCAATACGATCTCGTCTGAAGACCATAATTTCGCGGGCATATTCAGGTGTAAATTCCGGGTGACCCTGAAAGGTAAGAATGTGATCGTCGACCTGGCACACAGCAGTCTCACAGAATTCACTGCCCGCGAGGACACTGGCACCATCCGCCGCACGCACAACCTGGTCCTGGTGGCTCACCAGTATGCGGAGACCCCCTGGCACACCGTCATGCCAATAAGGTAGGCGCACGAAATGGTGTGTGTGGAGACCGACACCCCAGCCCTTTGCCGACCTTTCAACCCTGCCACCGAGGGCCTGAGCCACCAACTGATGTCCAAAGCAGATACCTACCAGCTTCTTGCGCTGAATATGCAGCTCTAGAACAAAATCCTGCAGATCAGCGATCCACGGCTCGGCATCGTAGACACTGGACTTACTGCCTGTCACCAGGTAAGCATCCGCGTCCTGAACCGCTGACGGATACTGACCCTGTTGCACATCGTAGACGTCAAATGTCAGCTCGGCATCCAGCTGTGACAGCAGGGCGATAAACATGTCCGGATACTCACCAAAGCGCGGCACCCACTCTGGCCTCACCGCGTCCGCTTTCAGGATAGCCAATCTCATCCGCCGTGCGCCCAATGCAGCATGTCACGCGCCCTATGATAGAAAGCAAGCGGAACACTGTCCATACGCCGACGCTGCTGGTAGTGTGCGACGGATACACAGCGACAATGTCACCAACTCATGCAGCGGGCTCTACTACTCACCTTGTTACTTTACAGCGCCGGCGTCTGCGGGCTCACCGGTTCCGACGCCTGCCGCGACTGCCATGCGCAAGAGTACGCCCTGTGGCGCGGTTCCGATCACGACCTTGCCATGCAACTCCCCGCGCCCGATACCGTGCTGGGTGATTTCGACGACAGCACTTTTACCTACCACGGTGTCACCACCCGTTTTTACCGCGAAGGTGACAAGTACATGGTCACGACGGATGGCGAAGATGGCGAACTACACAACTTCGAAGTCCAGTACGTCTTTGGTCATTATCCCCTACAGCAGTATCTACTGCCCCTTTCCGGGGGCAGACTGCAGGCGCTCAGTGTCGCCTGGGACTCGCGCACCGCCGCAGAAGGGGGGCAGCGCTGGTACCACCTGTATCCGCAGGAGGTCGTCGATTACACCGACCCGCTGCACTGGACCGGGCCGTACCAGAATTGGAATACGCGCTGCGCCGAATGCCACAGTACCGACGTACACAAAAATTATAATGCCGAATCCCGGTCATTCAACACCCACTTCGAAGAGGTCAATGTCGGTTGCGAGGCCTGTCACGGTCCCGGCGAGGAGCATCTGGTGCTGGTCGCAGCCGGCAACGTGGACACGGCTCCCAACGGTGGTTTTCCCGTGACACAAGCACAAAGCGGACTATGGGCTTTCCCCGAGGGCGGGCATATCGCCAGGCGAAGCGAAGCGCTTGCGTCTAACGCCCAGATCGACAGCTGCGCGCGCTGCCACGCGCGCAGGGGCACGCTGGGCGACTATCACTACGGTGCAAATCTGCTCGATACCCATCGCCTGTCGATGCCACAGTGGCCCCTGTACTACCACGATGGTCAGATCCGTGACGAGGTCTATGTGCACGGATCCTTCATACAGAGCAAGATGCATCAGGCGGGTGTCGTGTGTAGTAACTGTCATGAACCGCACAGTCTGGCGTTGCGTGCACCGGACAATGGTGTCTGCACCCAGTGCCATCTGCCCTCTCGCTACGACAGCGCAGACCACCATCACCACGACAAAAGTTCTACAGGTGCAGTGTGCGCCAATTGTCACATGCCCGAAACCGTCTACATGGGAGTGGATCCAAGAAGGGATCACAGTATGCGCGTTCCACGGCCAGACCTGAGTCTCGTACTGGGGACACCAAACGCCTGCAATCAGTGCCATCAGGACAAGACGCCACAGTGGGCACTTCACGCGCTGCGCGAATGGGGCGTGCAGTTCCGCGACACGGGTAGACATCCAGCACGCGCCTTCGCACTGGCAGACCAGGGTGACAATCGCGTGGCGCCACAACTGGCGAACATTGCCGCAGATACCAACGTCGCACCGGTATGGCGTGCCAATGCGATGGAAGCTCTGGGGCGCATAGGCGGTCGCGTCGCATTGCAAACAGCGGCGCAGCTACTGTATGACGATGACCCGCTGTTGCGCGCCAGCACCGTGCGTGCTCTGGAGTTCCTGCCACCTCACCAGCGATTGCAGTTGCTGCAGGCCCTATTCAACGATGACATCAAAACCGTAAGAATGGAAATCGCCGCTGCCCTGGCGGAGGTACCGCTCAATCAGCTTCCGTCAGCGCAGGCGGCAGCTCTAGAAGCGCTATTTGAAGAGTATGTCAGAACACTGGAGCTTGATGCCGATATGCCGGGGGTACAGTTACAACTGGGCATTTACTATCTTAACCGGGATGATGCAGAGAGTGCACAACAGTCGTATCGCGAAGCCCTGCGCATTAATCCGCAATTTATTCCCGCCTATCTCAACCTCGCCGACCTGTTGCGGGCACAGGGCAAAGATGTCGACGCCCACCAGGTTCTGCAGGCGGCATTGGCGATCGATTCGGGAAATGGTCCCGTGCTGCATGCTCTGGGCCTACTGGAGACCCGACGCGGCAAGCCGGCTCGAGCCCTTGATTATTTCAAACAGGCAGCAGAGCTTGAAAGCGCGAGCACACGGCATCGTTTTGTCTACGCTATTGCTTTGCACGACCTGGGCAAGCCGACACAGGCGATCGCACAGTTAGAGCAATTACTGCGCATCACACCTAGGAACGAGGATGTTCTGCTGGCACTTAGCAACTATCACGCGGAGCTTGGACAGAGCGAACAGGCGCGGATCTATGCTCGATCACTGCTGGAATTATCACCAGGGAATCGTGCCTACCAGACGCTGAATCAGAACCTGACACGAGGTAATACAGCGCCGCCGTATCTGGCGCGTCCACCTGAGTAGGCGCAGTAACGCTTGGGCTAGTTCATCCGCACAAAGTGCAGCTGCACCGTTACCGGGACAACGCGACTGATGGCTTGCAGACCCGCTATATTTCTGAGTACCTCGATGCCTTTTTCGAGATCGAAGTCGGCGGCATTCACCAGCAACGGATGCGTGGTAGTAACGACAAGGTCACCGTTATCCCCCACTACCGCCGATACCGAGGCGCTCAATACCTTTTCGCGACCATGCATCGAAAGGGTGAGCGGCACATCGAGTTGCCGAACTAGACTGTCATTGGGCACAGCCAAGAGCAACGGATCGATTTTCGCCGTGACCGTCGCCACCGGAAACTGCACCGTCTCAAACAATAATTCACGCATGCGCTCGTTGCGAATGTCAATCAGGGTTTCCACGCTAGTCAAGTGCAGGATCAGCTGCACTTGACCGTCGTTATCGATAGAGCCCTCCACGGTTCGGATACGGTTCGTCTCTCCGACGCTGTTATTTTTGATGGAGATGAAATTAACGACGGACCGATGGGTGTCAAGTGTCCAGTCCGCCCAGGCGGCGCCCAGAGGTGACATCAGGCAGAGTGCCAAAAGAATCGAAACACATCTGTTTTGGATATTCATATTTTTTCGCTCGCGCCAGACAGGTTCACGAATTTACCATGGCTGGGGTACTGTGCTGAAGAAAACCGCTACCAGTCTCACCGCAGCAAAACCCAGATTTTACCGGGATGCAGCCCAAGGTTATCAAGACACTCATTCCGTATTCTCGGGAATCGTAAGCTGACTGCCGACTCTACCGATATAGAATATAACCAATTTGACCGGTGTATCCCCGTTATTCACTCCATTGTGCAGGACGTTAATCGCTTCAGCAGCAGCTTCGCCCGCTTTCAAATGTTTAATCTCACCATCCTTAAAGTGCACTTCCAACTCACCTTCCATGACATAGCCCACAGAGGGCACCGGATGCTGGTGCCAACCGGTTTCGCCTCCCGGTGCCATTTCGATCACGACGCCGGACAGCTCCGCCTCTCCCACAGGATAGCTGATGGGCTGACCGATCCAGGTCTGCTGCACATTGAGAATGGGCGTGGCCTTGATGACCTCGGATGATTCAAGCGCCCGCACAGGATGCCCCGAGGGGGTAACCGTGACCATTAAAAGCAAGAGCAGCAATGTCTTCAATTCTGACCTCTCGGTGGTGTTATGGACGTATCGCCTTCAGGCAAACCCGCAAGTCAAAGGATCGTCCTGAACGTCAGGTTAACCCTGGGGCCACAGCTTTTCGATTGTTTTGGCACGCCGTGTTTCCAGTTCACCTGCGTCTCGCCCTGCATCAGAAGCACACTGCCCGAGGGCAATTCAAGTCTAATTCTGTCTATATCGTCGCGGTACCGGTGTTTCAACACAAATCGTCGCGCCTCACCAAATGACACCGACGCAATCACCGGGTTCGATCCTAGTTCGGGTTCGTCATCGGCGTGCAATCCCATGCTATCGCGTTGATCACGGTAATAGTTTAGCAGTACAGAGTTGAAAGAGGCGTCACATAACGACTCCACTTTATCTTTCAAGAGGCGCAGATCATGTGACCAGGGCAGCGCGGTCAGCGTAACCCCAGAGTAGCGATAACTGCAGCCGCCGTCTCCATAAAAGGCCACAAGCCTGGGTTGGGGGTAGGTTCTTCCCCATAGGGTTACCTGCTCTTGCCGCCAGCGAATATCGCTGATCAACGCGGCCAACACGCCCGCGTTGTCATCGCAGCCCATTGACCGCCACAGCCGCAAGTCCGCGTCGGGTATGGGCAGCGGCATCCCGTTGGGAACATCAAAAAAATCTGATATCGATGCCGTCATGCGGCGGCGCTGAGCCAGCGGGTCGCTTGAGGTCGGTCTGTTGCACGATGCGCTATGTCGCCGTCAGCGAACACCCATGTGACAGTACGATAATTCACGATTTGTCCTCCTCGTAGCATCAGTATAACGCTATCAGTAATGCGTTGCGCCATAAGCAACAAATAACATGAAAAGCAGCCGATGAAGACGCCTTATGTGTTACATTACGGCTCCGGGTGTCGGACCTATTCTTTGCATTTTTCACGGAAAGCGGGAGGTCTGGCAACAACAATTAGCAAGGCTTAATACAGTCGATGAAAAAGAATGGCGCCCCCTGCCTGGTAGAAGCTCTCGACCTACCAGTGGTCGAGTCCGCCGGCGGTCTTGTCTGTAACGACCGCAATCATATCTTGCTTATGTTCAAGCGCGGCAAGTGGGACATGCCCAAGGGCCGTATCGAGGAACAAACTACCAAGGAAGCGTCCGCCCTCAGAGAGGTGGGGGAGGAAACAGGCCTCAATATTAAAAAACTGGAAATACAGGCCAAAATCGTCTCGACCTGGCACACCACCCGGCACAGCAACGTCAGATACCTGAAGAAAACGCACTGGTATCTGATGCACTACAACGGCAAAGACGATGACCTCGAACCCCAGGTGGAGGAGGGCATCATCGAGTGTCGGTGGATACACCTCAGCGATCTTCCGGAGTACCGGGAGCTGTTGCGCCCCCGAATCAATTACGTGATCGATTTCTGGCACGAGAATATGGCCTACGTGCCCAAACCATAAAGCATTAGGTCAATAAATTTCATACGTCTGGCGAACGGCCAAGCATCATAAAAACACCGGTCGTCATTAATCACAGATCGAACAAAAGCTACCGCGTAGGCGACACCACAGCGTCGTGTCGCAGGCGTTACTCGTTAAAAAATAGCGACCACAACACCATAGAACAGGATGATGAAGCCCCCCAGCTCTGCTGCAACCAGTGACCACATGAACCAGGCGGCCGAGGCCGGTGCATTGCGCAGCTGATTGTCGGTTTTTTTCAGATAACCCTGCACCATATAAGTGACTATCGCCAGCGCAAAGTAGACCACGATCAATAAGGCCGCCGCAAATTCCACCATGGCCGGCATTTGACTGATGTCGATAAAAATGGCGATAAGTATTGACGCAAAGGCGTACATCAGAGACGCACGGTGCGCAATATCAATGTACGGGTGCGCCAGGCCCTCATCACTTGCCGCGATCTCGGCGTATTTCCAAATGCCGGTAAGCAGTGCGTTGAGAAAAAAGATACCCGCCGCAAGAATAGCAAGCTGATAGGCCGAAATCATGCGCTGCTCCTGTTGTCAGAAAAGTGGCTGCGGTGCGGGTTATATCAGGCCTTCGGCAAGGTCGCCCTTTCTCTCCAGCCAGGCTTTCCTGTCGGGCGAACGTTTTTTCGCCAGCAACATGTCCAACATGGTATTGGTATCATCGCCCGCATCCAGTACCAGACGCACCAGACGGCGGGTATCGGGGTCCATGGTCGTTTCGCGCAGCTGCATGGGGTTCATCTCACCCAACCCCTTGAAGCGTTGCACACTGATCTTGCCCTTTTTCTTTTCAGCCTCGATGCGATCCAGTACACCGTCTTTCTCCGCCTCGTCCAATGCGTAGAACACCTCCTTACCCACGTCGATACGGTACAGCGGCGGCATCGCCACATACACGTGGCCCGCCGCTACCAGTGGCCGAAAGTGGCGGACAAATAGGGCACAGATCAAGGTAGCAATATGTAGACCGTCCGAGTCGGCATCAGCCAATATGCATACCTTGTGGTAGCGCAGACCAGAGAGCTCGTCGCTGGCCGGGTCGATACCCAGCGCTACCGAAATATTGTGCACTTCCTGCGAAGCAAGAATTTCCTGGGAGTCGACCTCCCAGGTGTTGAGGATCTTACCGCGCAAGGGCAGGATAGCCTGGAACTCGCGGTTGCGCGCCTGTTTCGCCGAACCGCCGGCTGAGTCGCCCTCCACCAGAAAAAGTTCACCACGCGCCGGATCCTCGCCGGAGCAATCCGCCAGCTTGCCCGGCAGCGCGGGGCCGGCTGTAACTTTCTTGCGCGTCACCTGGCGGGCAGAGCGCATACGCCGTTGCGCATTGCCAATGCACAACTCCGCCAATCGCTCCGCCTCCCCGGTGTGCTGGTTCAGCCAAAGACTGAATGCATCCTTCACCACGCCGGAGACAAAAGCCGCAGCCTCTCGCGAGGTAAGGCGTTCCTTAGTCTGTCCGGAGAACTGCGGGTCCGTCAGCTTAAAAGACAATACATAACAACAACGATCCCAGATATCGTCCGCGGCAAGCTTGATACCGCGGGGCAAAAGATTGCGCAATTCGCAGAACTCTCGCATCGCATCGAGCAGACCCGTGCGCATACCATTGACATGGGTCCCACCCTGCAAGGTGGGAATGAGGTTGACATAAGACTCGGCAGTGACATCACCGCCCTCGGGCAACCACTGCAGAGCCCAGTCCACCGCCGAATTATTGCTACTGAAACTCCCGACAAAGGGTTCTTCTGGAATGACAGGGAAATCGATCGTGGCATCGGCGAGATAATCTCGAATACCGTCCTCGTAGCACCACTCTTCAGATTCTTTCTTCTTTTCATCCTTGAACTTCACCGTGAGACCAGGACACAACACGGCCTTGGCCCGCAGTACGTGTCTCAGCCGTGTGGTAGAAAATTTAACCGAGTCGAAATACTGTGCATCAGGCAGGAATGTCAGCGTAGTGCCAGTATTGCGCTTACCACACGTATCAACAGCCTTCAACGCCGTCTTCTTTTCACCGCCTGCAAATGCCATTTGGTAGACATTGCCGTCTCGACGGATTTGCACATCCAGCGCACTGGACAGCGCGTTGACCACAGAAACACCCACGCCATGCAGACCACCGCTAAACTGGTAGTTTTTGTCTGAGAACTTGCCGCCCGCATGCAGAGTGCTGAGAATGACTTCAACGCCAGGCTTTTTCAGCTCAGGATGTTTATCCACCGGCATACCACGGCCATTATCGATGACCGTCAGAGAGCCATCCTGGTTCAGGACAACACTGACTTCACTTGCGAAACCCTCCAGAGCCTCATCAACACTGTTGTCGATGACTTCCTGAGCCAGGTGATTAGGTCGGGTGGTATCGGTGTACATGCCAGGACGTTTTCGCACCGGCTCCAGTCCCGTAAGGACTTCAATATCTTCAGCTGTGTATTGGCTCATGGCGACCCGCATTCACGTATACCGACTCCCAAGACCTATTGTACAACGAGTCTTGTGGAAGTTGTGCTACAAGTAGCCGCCGGACTCCAGGTCGACCTCAAAGTGGTTCAGGTGGTCCCTGGAAACCCCGGTTTCAATGCGGCCATCTGGATACAGCTCCAGCCAGCGGTAACCCGGGGGCTGATTATCCGCCTTGAAGTCATCGCTACCTGCCGCAAACTGCACGCAAGTTGATGGCGAGCCCAACAGGCGCACACCGTTGCGCTGTCGATCGATTTCCTGATGCACATGACCCCACAACACCGCCTGAACGTGTGGATGGCGATCAAGGATCTCAAAAAATGCGTCCGCATCGGACACCCTCTGTTCATCCAGCCAATGGCAGCCTATTTCTACGGGATGGTGGTGCAGGCAAATCAGCGCATGCAAGCCCGCTTCCTGCGCCGCATTGAGCGCGGCATCCAACCAGCCCAGTTCATCCTCGCCCAAGGTGCCACCAACCTGCCCGGGCACCTGGGAGTCGAGCAGCAGGATAGTCCAACGCCCAGAGCGAATTTCACGATAAAGCTGTGACTTATCAGACAGTGCAGCTTCCATCCGCTGTCTGTGGTCGTGGTTTCCAGGCAACCAGTAATTGGCCAGGGTCAATTGCTCAAAGTACCCTACCAATCGATCGTACGCTGCCCGCGCACCGCCATCGGCAAGATCCCCCGTGCCCAGGACAATGTCCGGTTCTGGTCGTTCGCTTTGCACTAGGTCAATGATGGCCTGTAAGGAATGGTCTGTATCCATGCCCAACAGCGTGCCTCCATTTACCTGGCAAAGGTGCGTGTCAGTCAGCTGCACGACACGCAGGATTGGGTCCTTGGTGTCGACGTGTGCAACGTTTTGAGCGGATGAAGACATGTCGGGCGAAGCGCCGTTCAGCAGTTCAAGGATCCATTTCCGGTGCACAAACATCAAAGGCCGCGCGCCCATTCTGCTGGCAGTGTTCCAACCAGTCAGACAGGAAGCAATTCTGCTGGAACTTTTCGTCCTGGGCAAACATCCTATCATTCGGGTACTCGTAGCGCGCAGCAATCCTGCGGTGAGACTGAAACATCCCCACCTCTAGCATGCGTGCGTCGTGGTAGGCCCTCAGTTCAATGTGCAACTGACCCAGCCAGCGCGATTCACCACGTTGTTGCTCGATTCGAAAAATCGTCGTGTAGCGGCAGCGCTCGACAACGCAAAGCCGCACGGCTGCCGACCCAACGATGAACTCACGGGTATTGCGATTTTCATAATCCGGAAACAGTCTCAACAAACGCGCGTAATTCACTTCACAAACTGCGTGTAGCGCTGTCAAATCCAGCTTAAAGGCGTTTTTTTTGTGCTTCTGCAAGGCTTTTCCCAGATAACCTGGCCCCTATGACGGCTCCAAAACCACTCCCCCGGGGTGCCCACCACCGCCGAACTCGTGCAGTCCTGCCGCTAAAGATGGCACAAAGTCGCGAGAACTGCACCCTTTGATTGTTACCGCAAAACATGCATCGCGGGCGGGAGACTGCTAAACTGCAGTGCACGGAATTTTCTACACGTTCTCTGGGGAATATTGCATGAAAAATCTGGCGGGCGCACTTGCGTTGCTGGTACTTCACCTGTCTGCCACCAGTGTTCGGGCGGATTCTCTGCAAGATATCTACGAACTGGCCCTCGAGAACGACGCTCAGTTAAAGGCTGAGGAGGCGACCTATCTGGCGCGCCGCGAAACGGAGAACCTGAGCCGCTCGGCATTGTTACCGCAAATCGGCACCGCCTACACCTACCAGAACTCCGATACCGACACGAAGGCCATCAGTCCAGACTTCACGCAGAGGGAAATCCCCGCAATCCGCACCAAGGCGAGTCGGGACATTGACACCGACGGCTACGTGATTTCACTCGACCAAACGTTGTTTGACCTGTCTGCCTGGTTCAGCTTCCAATCGGGGAAGGAAGTGACCAAGGAGGCGGAGGCCACCTTCGCCGCCAACCAGCAAAACCTGATCGTTCGGGTAGTCGAGGCCTACCTGCGCGTATTGCGCGCGCAGGATAATCTTTCCGCTTCTCAGGCACAGGAGCGGGCCTTTGAACGGCAACTGGAGCAAACTCAACAACGCTTTGAGGTCGGCCTGATCGCCATCACCGATGTCTACGAAGCACAGGCGGCGCGAGACCTGGCACAGGTGGAACGCATCATTGACGAGAACGATGTGCAGGTTGCACTGGAGCGGCTCTCCGTTTTGACCGGGCAGCCGAACCACGGCGATCTGAATGTGCTAGTTGAGGACTTCGCCATCAACCCCCCCGACCCCCTGGATCGGGCAGCCTGGGTGGAGTTCGCCCTTGCCAACAATTTTGACGTGCTGGCCTCTCGCTACCGAGAAGAGGCCGCGCGCCAGAGCGCCAAGTCGAGCCGCTTCGAACACGCCCCGAAGGTCACCGGCGGTTACCAGTACTCAGACCTCGACACCAATGGCAGCCTTGACGTCAGACCTAACACCGGCTTCAACACATCACCCGACAGTAGCGTTGACGAAAAAATGTGGCAGGTCGAACTATCCCTGCCCTTATACAGTGGCGGCGCCATCAGTGCGGGCCGACGGCAGGCCGCACAGGAATTCAACGCGGCCCGAGAAGACCGGATCAACCTGACTCGCAACACTGTCACCAACACCCGGTCCCTGCATATGACTGTCGTAAGCGATGTGTCCCGAATCGCTGCGCGCAAGCAGAGCATCGTGTCGTCCAAAAGCTCCGTTGATGCGACGCAGGCGGGTTATGAAGTCGGCACCCGCAACGTGGTAGACGTCCTGAATGCCCAGAACACCCTGTTTAGCGCCGAGCGCGATTACGCGAATAGCCGTTACGACTACATTCTCAACATGATGCGCCTCAAGGAGCAGGCAGGACTGCTCAGTCCCGAGGACGTCATCGTGCTGGACAGCTTCCTGGTCCCCCCTTCCTCGCCAACCGCAAGTTCGGTCACCGGGAGCAAGTAGTACGCGGAACGCACCCGGGCATGCCGCTCTTTATGCGATTCGTCTCCCAAATATGATTCCCGGCTTGCCTACAAACATCGACCAGATCAAGGGATTCCTCAGCGCTGGAGAGGGTCAAGCTCTCTACGACAATGCCTTGCAGGCGAGCCAATCGGGGCCGGTGTTGGAAATTGGCAGCTACTGCGGTAAGTCCACTATTTACCTTGGCCTGGCCTGTCGCCCCAACAACAGTAGCGTGTTCGCTCTCGATCACCACCGCGGCTCGGAAGAGCACCAGCCGGGGGAATTTTTCCATGACCCGGACCTGTACGACGCAACCCAGGGTGTCCTGGACAGCTTTCGGGAATTCCGCCGCAATGTGACAAGCGCCGGCCTTGATGACGTCGTCGTCCCCGTGGTGGCGGGATCCGAGTCCGCCGCGAGGCAGTGGCAGACACCACTGGCGATGGTCTTCATTGACGGCGGACACAGCCTTGCAACAGCACTCACAGACTATCGCTGCTGGGTGCCACACTTACAACGCGGTGGCGTGCTGGCCATACACGACCTCTTTGAGGACGCCTACGAAGGGGGACAGGCTCCCTACGCTGTCTTCCGCTTGGCCATGGCCTCGGGGCTATTTGAAGAGGTGCAGCGTGTGGACAGCCTGGGTATCCTGCGCCGCCTCTAGGCGATCATCACCACACGCGTCAGTCTGCGGCCCGGCGCTTGCGCGGGCCCTCTTGTTCATCCAGCAACTGCACGCTGCAGAAAAGATGTGAAGCCGCTGTGTGTTCAGTCAAGGCATCCGCGGCCAGCAATACGGCGCCCGCCGTCCAGGTTGGCCGCTCATCCGGCCACAGCAGATCTTCCACCAACTGGTAGCCCGTCCAGTAAGACCCGTCAGCGCTGCGCCACTGCTGTAACCAGCTATAGACCTCCACTGCCCGGGCATGATCACCCGCGGCTAGCAGCGCCATGACCAGTTCGCAGGATTCTGCCACCGTCACCCAGGGTTGCTGCTTTTCACAGCGGCAACCCAAACCGGCTTCGACGAATTCGTGCCAGCGTGACTGCAGTCGCAACCGCGCATCGGCGCCACTATAAACCCCTGCCAATACCGGATAGAACCAGTCCATGGAATAACGCGATTTACTTTCCCAGGTACGATCAAAACGCTCAGGGTTGTGTCGCAAGGCCTTGCCTAAACGCTCGCGCGCCTGCAACCAGTGGCTGCGCTCATGGCCCAACGTGACCGCTATATTGTGGGCGCACTCCAAGCTTTTATAAATCGAACTGCAGCCCGTCACCAACGCGTCGCCCTTGGGACGGCCTGAAGCATTCACTGCCCAGTCAATTTCACCGTACTCCGACTGTAGGGACAATACGAACGCCATCGCCTTGTCGACGGCTGGCCACATAGATTCTAAAAATGCGTAGCTGTGGCTGATCAAGTAGTGATGCCAAACGCCGGTTGCCATATACGCGACAAAGTTAGACTCGCGACGCTTGCCGTTGTCGATTTCCTCACCCCGATAGGAGGCCCACCAGCTGCCATCCGCCAGCTGCATACCCGCCAGCCAGTTGTAAGCCTTGCGCGCGGCCTCCATTTCACCGCCGATAGAAAGACCCATAGCAGATTCCACATGATCCCAGGGATCCGTGTAACCCCCCTTGAACCAGGGAATCTCACCACTGTCGCGCTGGCAATCCAGAATGAATTGAATCGTAGGGCGCAAAAACTCTTCGGGAAACAGCCCTCGGCTCAGATACAAACCGCTCACGAGGTCGCCTCCTTGCGAAAATACATGACTACACTCTTGCCCATTATCGGGTTCATGCTCTTCTCCAATATCCGAGTCAGGACCGGACTCTCCATCAGGTCCCAAACCAGCAAGCGATGGTATTGTCGCACCAACCAGTTGCTGTCCTGGCTGCGCCAGAACAGGCATTTGAGCCACCAGAACGGCGCATGCAACGCATGCGCCCAGTGCCGATGATAAAACTTAAAGCCCAGAACCTCGATATCTCGACGCAGTTCGTTGCTGCGGAATATGCGAAGATGACCACCAGGTACCGTGTAATAACCCTCACTCAACACCCAGCAAATTTTTTCCGGCCAAGTTCTGGGTACACTGGCACAAAATAGCCCACCAGGCTTCAACACACGCTCTATTTCGCGCAAAGCGCCCCGGTAGTCAGGAATGTGTTCAAGCACTTCGCTGCAGATGACCTTATCGAACGTGTCATCTGCAAAGGGCAACTGCAGCGCACTGGCAGAGGACAAGCCGAAAGACCTCTCACTGCTCTCCGGCTCGGCAAAATCCTCAAAGCGCTCACGGGTGGTTTGTAAATCCTCAAGTGACAGGTCTACCCCGATGGCATGCACCTGTGCCTGCACGTAAGTGCTAATCACATGGCGACCTTCACCGCAGCCCAAATCAAGCACCACATCACCATCATCCAACGGCAAACGGGTAAAATTAACCGTATTCACGAGCGAGCACCTGTTGATAGTAAGCCGTCATCTGCCGCGCACAGACCTGCCAGCAGAAATTATCCTCGATACGTTTTCTGGCGCGCGCACCCAATTCTGCTCTTTGCGCGGGATTCTGCAGCAGACCATCTATGGCCTCTACAAGCGCATCGTCATTTTTTGTCGGCTCGATTATTCCCGTATCGCCCACAACCTCTGGCAAAGCGCCACCATCG
>JABSPW010000217.1 GCA_013214285.1 Halioglobus sp.
CGTAGAAACGCGTTGCAACACTTCGCCACCCTCCGCCACTAATATCACCTCCGGACCCGCCGCGTTGGCCACCCACACCTGATTAAGCTCATTGAGACATATACCATCCGGGGCAGAGCGCTCGATGAACGCCCAGGAGCGACGGTCGGACAAGGTTTTGTCCGCATTGATAGTAAATGCAGTCAGGCATCCTGCTAGTGTTTCCGCCACGATTAACGTGTTTCCGTCGGGCGTAATTACGCTGCCGTTTGGAAAGTGCATATCCGTAGCGGCCAAGTGAAAAGAACCATCTGGGTCAACTCTGACCAGATTGGCCAAACGATGGTCGCTGAAGACCGCACCACCGCGACTGGCCAACTCGCCGTCGAGATCGAAACCAAAATTCCCAACCCAGGCAACACCGTCGGGATCTACCACCATATCGTTGCAAAGATGCTCAGTCAGTCCGCTGATGTCCGCGTGCAGTGCAAGTCCTGCCACATCTAAACGCTTTATCGCGCGAGCTTTCATAGCGACCAAAAGCAATCGCCCGTCAGGCAGCCAACCCAAGCCTGAGGGCTGGTCATCTAGCTCCAGCTCGGTGCGCAAATCGCCACCGAGGTCGACAGATTTAACAGCGTGGTCATAAAAATCGCTAAACCACAATCGCCCCTCATGCCAGCGCGGTCCCTCTCCGAAATAGAGCCCATCAATCAGTGTCTCGGTATCAGCCATCGTATCCCCTTGCTTACTGTCTCGCCTACGTCAGGTGCACAGCCAACCGCCGTCGACCACGAGTGTCTGGCCCGTCATGAAGGCACTAGCCGGACCGGCGAGAAATACGACAACCCCTTTGATGTCATCTTCGTCCCCAGACCGCTGCTGGGGGATGCCGCTTTCGAAGGCACTCAATTTATCTTCATCGTGACGAACATGATTCATCATGTCCGTTAAAAAGGGTCCAGGTGCTATGCCGTTCACGCGAATATTGTCTCTCGCTAGTTTCACCGCCATATCCCGGGTCAAGGAGACGACGGCCCCTTTACTGGCGTTATAGGCGATCACAGGTTCCTGCTCATCAGTCGCGCAACGCCAAGCGGAGATGGAGGCGATATTGATAATGCTGCCGCCACCCGTTTCCTTCATGCCCTTGGCCACTTGTTGCGACAAGTAAAACAAGCCCCGTACGTTCAGATCGAAGACCCGATCCCAACCGGACAGCGGGTAATCCAGCATTGGGGCGGCCCAAACCATGCCCGCGTTATTGACCAGAATATCCAGATGTGCGACCCGATCGTTTACCGTGCGAACCAGAATATCAATGGCCGCACTGTCAGACAGATCCGCCTGCAACACCCAGGCGCTTCGGCCCAGCGATTCAATGTGCTCGGCCACGGCCTGCAGCGGTTCCAGCCTGCGACCAACGACGACGACATCGGCGCCCGCTTCCGCCAGACCAATACTCAAGTGGCGACCAATACCGTGACCGCCTCCGGTCACCAACGCTGCGCGACCCTCCAGTTTGAACATATCCAGGGTCTGCATAAATTCAGCAACTCTCCCAACGTGATGTAGACACAGACAGAACGGTCTCAGACAAGGGCATGCTCCTGCCGCTGCCAATAACGCTCCCTAATTCGGCGCTTAAACAGTTTGCCCGCATCTGAACGAGGCAGCTTCCGCTCGAAATCAACACTGCGAGGGCACTTCACATGGGACAGACGCTGTCGGCACCAACTTATCAGCTCACTCTCCAGATCGGAGTTCGCCTGCGAGCCGTCTACCAGCTCTACAACGGCCTTGACCTCCTCTCCCATTTCCGAATGCGGTACGCCGACCACGGCAACGTCCGCCACTGCGGGATGCATGATGAGTACATTTTCTGTTTCTTGCGGGTAGATGTTGACGCCACCGCTTATGATCATGTTCGCTTTGCGATCGGTCAGGTACAAGAAGCCCTCTTCGTCGACATAGCCGACGTCACCTACCGTGGACATCTCGCCGAGACGGGAATCAGCGGTTTTGTCGTTGCTTTTATGATACTCAAACGGCGCACCACCCTTGAAGTATACTGTGCCAATCTCTCTTGCAGGCAGCTCACTGCCGTCGTCATCGACGATATGCACACTGCCGTAGGTAGGCCTGCCCACGGAACCACGGCGGGCGAGCCAGTCATGGGAATTGATCTGGGTACCGCCATGACCCTCGGTGGCACCGTAGTACTCCACCAGTATTGGGCCCCACCAGTCAATCATAGTTTGCTTAACCTCCACAGGGCACGGCGCCGCCGAGTGAGCTACCACCTGCTGGCTGGAAACGTCGTATTTTTCGCGCACAGCCTGCGGCAACTTCATCATACGAATAAACATCGTCGGCACCCACTGACTAAAGGTGACCTGGTACTGTTCTATCAACCGCAACGCCTGCTGCGGATCGAAATGTTCCATTACAATCGCAGTGGCCCCCAGGCGATGCATTGCCATACAGAACCGCAGAGGCGCCGCATGATAGAGAGGCGCAGGCGACAAGTAGACCGTCGCTTCACTCATACCAAAGCTGCCCATGATCCCCAGCTCGAAAGGTCCCGGAGTGCCCGCAGGCCTCTCCGGATTCGGGTTTTTTATACCCTTGGGATAGCCGGTCGTACCCGAGGAATACAGCATGGCACAGCCTTCAAGCTCATTTTCGATCGGCGTCCATGGTTTGCCGTCAAGAGCTGTCTCAAAGTCATCGAAACCGTCTGCACTGCCGCCTACCAGAAACCAGGCACGGACGCCCGTCAGCTGCGCCCTGACCTGCTCCACCACGTCGAGCAGACTGTGCGACACCAAAACAACCTGTGCTTCACAGTTCTCGACGATGTATGCAACTTCAGCAGGGGCGAGATGGGTGGAAATCGGCGTGTAGTAAAGACCGGACCGTTGGGCGCCCCAGGCGGCGTAGAAATAATCAGGACCGTTCTCCATGAAAAAAGCGACACTTGCATTGGGTGTCAAGTGCAGGCTTTTGAAAAGGTGGGCACATTGGTTAGAGCGCCGATCCAATTGCAGATAGCTAATCGTAGACCCCTCACCCATAATGACAGCGGGCTTATCGGGGTTGGACTTAGCATGGACAGCTGGGTACATGACCACCGCTCCTGATATTTTTATGGTTTCATTTTTGCACCGACTATAGCTGCGCAGCCCCAAAACAGCAAATAACATGACAGCTGCCTTAACAAAATATTCTAGCGGCCAATTGGCATTTTTCTGCGCGGGATTTATGGCTATACTGCGCGCACCAACGGTAACCACAGCGCCGCAGGGGATATCCGTATCCACATGTCTCCATGGCTGAATACCGCTAGCCCCGGGGCTGCCACGTGTCCTGTTTCTGCGATAGCTTACTGTGAGAAAAACGTATAAAAGGATCCTTATGCAAATCCGTCAATGCCTTGTCCTGAGCCTGCTTTCCTTGCTCGCGTCCTGCACTGGAACAGGTCCCGGAAAAACTGCATCATCAATCACCAAACCGGAACTCGGGACATTTGGTATCGATACGCAACAGATGGACACTGGAGTAAAGCCGGGCAATGATTTTTTCCGTTACGTCAACGGCACCTGGCTGGACAATACAGAGATACCGGCGGATAAATCCCGCTACGGATCCTTCAACATTCTGCAAGAGAAAACGGAACGGGACGTACACGCGCTGCTGGAGGACCTGGGCAGTGAAAAGCAAAGTGATCCGACATTGGAAAAAGTCGCAGATTTGTATGCCGCATGGATGGATGAGGCGACCATTGAAGCG